>JAFLUV010000016.1 GCA_022508635.1 Prevotellaceae bacterium | reverse complement strand
TGGCAGAGCCCGAACTGAATGTTTCACCCGAGTCCTCAGGGAACATCCCCGCTGTGAATCGGGACTGAATCCTATGGGCTACGACTCATTTTTCTCCTTCTCGGCGATTCTTTCCAAGGTCTGATAGACCTGCATCAATCCGCGTGGAACGTGGAAGCAGCCTTTCCATTTGCCGCCTTTCAGGGTGAGCAGCACTTCGCCCCTGCGGTTCAGGTAGCCAAACCATTCTGGATACTCGGGATCCATGAAGTGGCTCCATACGTATTCGTGTACGCGCAGGAACCAGTCGAGGCATTCCTGCTTGCCCGTCAGCTCGTAGCCTTTTATCATGGTAATAAGCGTCTCGATGTGGACCCACCATAGTTTCTGATCCCATTCGAGCTGTTGCAGCGGATGCCCCAGACGGTCCATGAAGTAAAAAATGCCGCCGTACTGCTTGTCCCAGCCGTGCTCTGCTTCGCGAAGGGCAATGTGGACAGCCTTTTCTATAAGATCCTTGCGCCCCAGACGCTTGCCCAAATCCATGATGAACCACATGGCTTCGATGGCATGGCCGGGGTTGAGCAGACGGCCTTCGTGGCAGTCGACCAGTTCGCCGTCCTTGCTGACGTGCTCCACGATCAAGTCCAGTTCGGGACGATAGAACACGTCGAGCACCTCATGCAGGCAGATGTCGATGGTTGACTGAAGGAAGTCGGGATCGAGCAGTTCCTCTATCTCCAATGCTACGTTACAGAGAATCATGGGCAGGGCGAAATCCTTCAGGGCACGTGCTCCGGGTGCGGCCTTCGACCATTTGCCTTTGGGGTTGGTGCGCTTGGAGAGCACAATGTCAAAGGTCTTCTTGGCGATGTCGGCGTACTCGCTGTTGCCCGTTGCCTTGTAGAGCTGTCCGAAAGCAATGACGGCAAAGGTGTAGGAGAAGATGTTGTAGGGCTCGACGAGGGGATGCCCCTCGCGGTCGAGTGAAAAATACCAGTTCAGGTTGCCGTCGTGCCCATGCTTCTTGAGGAACTCCGCACCTTGTATGGCCGCATCCAGCCACTCCTGCCGCGGCTCTACCTTATTATATAGTGTTGAGAGCATCCATACCTCGCGTCCCTGAAGCCAGATGAACTTGTCGGTGTCGTAGACCTCTCCGTTGCGTTCGATGCAGGTGAAGTAGCCGCCATACTCTTTGTCTATGCTGTTTTGCATCCAGAAGGGCATCACCCTGTCCAGCAGCTCACTCTTGTATTGTGCGGCGAGTTTCTTGAAATCAACTTTTTCCATAGTATTTAGGTTATTGGTTGTTGAACATAGTATTTCATTCTTTTATCCAGAACGAGGCAAGGTATGCCACCAGCACACTGACCACAATACCCGTAGCACCGAAGAGGAAGAAACTGACATCGGTGTAGAGGAACATCAGGAAAACGGCAGCCTCGCCTGTAACGAAGCCAGTCAGTGCAGCCCTGCCCTTGATACGGGGGATGAATACTGCCATTACGAACAGGCCTCCCAGACCGCTGGTCAGCAAGCCGAGTATGGTGTTGAAATAGTCGAGCAGTGAGGCGATGTCCCACGTAGCCATCAGCAAGGCAATGCCCAAACCGGTGAGGCCGCTGACGATGCACGTCCGTCGTGCCGTTCGCAACAAGGCGGCATCCGACGTGGCCGGGCGGAAACGTTGCACGAAGTCTGTGCAGAAGGCGGTGCTCACGCTATTGATGTTGCTGGAGATGGTACTCATGGTGGCAGCAAAAATTGCGGCAATGAGCAGACCCGCCAGTCCTGCCGGCATTTGGCTCATCATGAAATAGGGGAAGATGGCATCGCCCTGCTGCATGGTGATGTCCAGGCTCAAGGGATGTGTTTTGTAGAAAGTATAGAGTCCCGTCCCGATAAAATAGAAGGCAACGGAGATAAAGACGCTCATAAAGCCATTGACCAGGATGCTGCGTCCAGCGCTCTTCTCGTCCTTTGTCGTCATGTAGCGTTGTATGACAGTCTGGTCGCTGGTGTAGGAGATGAGGTTGTTGGCAATGCCGCCACCCAGGATGGCCACCCAAAAGGTGACATGCCGGTAGTCCCAGCTCCAGTCGAAGAGGCGCAGTTTGTCGTTGTCGGCGGCTATCTGCCATGCTCCGGAGAAGCCGCCCTCAGTGCCTGCCCACAGATAGAGTGCGGCAAAGATGGCTCCGCCCACCAGAATGCAGCCTTGTACTACGTCGCCCCAAATGACGGCTTCCACGCCGCCCATCGTGCAGTATATCGTGGTGACGAGTCCCATTAGCACGATGCAAAGGTAGATGTCAATGCCCGTCACGGCAGTCAGGGCAAGCGACGGGAGGTACAACACCAGCGCCATGCGTGCCACCATGAAGATGCAGAACAAGGCGGATGCCACCAGACGCGTAGTCGCATTGAAGCGATCTTCCAGGATGGCGTAGGCCGAAGCGACCTTGAGCCTGCGGAAGTAGGGAAGGTAGTACCATATTACGGGAAAACCGACCAGCGGTATCATCCAAAGCATGGGATAGTAGGTCCAGTCGGTGGCGTATGCCTTGGCAGGTATTGCCATGTAGGTGATGGCGCTGAGCATCGTGGCATAGATGCTGATGCCGGCAGCCCACCAGGGGACACGCCCGCCGCCCTTGAAGAAGTCGTCGGATCCGTTCTCCCTGCGCATGAAGTAGATACCCATTCCCAGCATCGCCAGCAGATAAAGGGTCAGCACCGTCCAGTTAGCAAAACCGAAAGAAGTATCATGTCTCATCTCAATCCGTGAAATCTGTGCCGACCTTATGCCTGGCATTGTCTCGCCGCCGCTGTAGTACCATCCTTTATCAAAAGGGGTAAGAGCGGCTCCTGCACGTGCCAACGCTTCATCGCCCGGAATGCGTGCCCACGAATCGGTAATTGTGTGGTAAACCAGCACGGTGCTGCGAAACTTGTACCATGCAGGTTCATGCCGCAGGTAGAGGCTGTCCTGCCTGCCCTGTATGGCGGAAAGAAAAATGTCGTAATCCACGCCTCCGAAGAACAGGATGTGGCTATACCCTGAAGTAGTGGATTGAGAACCAACGATGGCTTGTGGAAATCCCTTCCCGGCATTTCCTGAAATGACGGCAGGGGAAGTCTCCTCCCACTCAAGGGTTTTCAGATTGAGCCTCAAGCCTTTTAGGAAGACGATGGGTTCCTTAGGCGAGGATATCGTGTATCCGCCAAAGACATAGAGAGCTTTGCCTTTCGGGGCGTTCTGTACGGCCACGCACGGCTGCAAGCGTTCGCCGTCAGGCAGCTCGCAGAGCTTCGTCCATTCTTTTCCATCGGGCCAGTCAAGAGCATAGACGTTTTTGTTGGGAATGCCGTTGGACTGACCACCGGCAATGAATATTTTGTCTGCTCCATAACAGGCGGCAAAGTTGTCGAGACCTTTGGGCAGAGAGGGTAAGGCACTGTCGTTTAGTGTGACGGTGTTGTCTGAGTTCTTTCCGTCTGTCCCGCCAATATAGACAGTTCCCTCGGGTACCGTCACGCTGGCACCGTATGCTTTCGGATAGAATACTTTTTGTCCGCCGTCAGCGCAGGGGATGTCAGGAAAGTTGCAGCCTCCTCGGATTGTGAGCTGTCCGTCCACGATGCCTGCAAAGTGACCCGACACAGGCCGTTCCATCTCGCCTGCCGGCGTGACGATGAAATTACCTTGTCCTTGGCAAATGCAGGAGAGGACGGAGAGGACGAAGGTAAGTGCAATTCTTGTTCTCATGTTATTGAGGAATAAAAAAGATGATGCATGAAAACCATATCCATAGGGGGCTTGTCCGCAGAGGTAACGTTGGAAATGTGAACTGGAGTTAAAGGGTGTTGCAGTGCTCGAAGAACTGGATTTCCTCCAGTTCCTTTCTCAGCTGCTCTTCCTCATCGGGCGTGATGTTCTGGAAAGGTGTGCGGTTGGGACCGAGATCCATGCCGATGAGCTTCATGATGCGCTTGCCGCCCACGATATTGCCGCGGAAATGACAGATAACATTGATGACGAGCTGCGAATAATCCTGTAGTTTCCGGGCAGTCTCCAGGTCGCCACGCTTCCATGCCTCAATGATACCTACAAGGTTTTTGCCGTTGTAGTTGGTAGTACCTCCGATGCCGCCTTGTGCTCCGCCTATTGCCAGACAGGGCAGTATGGTCTCGTCCTGGCCATGCAGCATGTCAAACTTCCCGCCGCCATAAAGTCGGCATTGGTTATATTCGTACAGACTCTCGAAAGTGTATTTGATGCCGGCGAAATTCGGGATGCGTCCGTCTACCGTCTCCAGAAACTTTACCATTGGCAGGAAGGCACCGTTGAAGGCAGGGATATGATAATAGTAGAAGGGCAGGGCGGGTGCGCCTGCGGCAATTTCCTCGCAGTACTTTGCCAGTTCCTCTACACGTCCAATCTTGGGGAATGGGGGAGCCATGGCTCCGATACCCCATGCTCCTGCCTTTTGTGCATGCTCGGCAAGTTGGCGACTTTCACGTACGCAGCAGCTTCCCACGTGTACGATGACCTTAAAATCTTCAGGCGCAGCTTTTATCCAAGTCTCTGCCAACAGCATGCGCTCCTCTTTCGTGAGCATGTATCCTTCGCCGCTACTACCGTTTATAAACACACCCTTTAGCCCGTTCTTTTGCAGCATGGCAGCATAGGCGGGAATGGGTTCCAGGTTTATGTCTCCGTTCTCATAAAAAGGGGTGAAGGGAGCATCGATAAGTCCGATTATTTTTTCCATGGTAGAATGTGATGTTTTGTTTATCGTTGTGGGAATTAATGTGTTCATCGCGCAATGACGATTCGTGCTACAATGGCTTTGTTGCCTTCTGCGTTGTTGGCAACGACATGATAGACCCCGCTTGCTACACGTTTGCCATTGTTGGCGCAGCCGTTCCAGATGCAAGTGCCGCCGGCCGATGTCCCGTTCCATACGAGCTGACCACCAGAGGAAAGAATTTTTACTTCAGAATCGCTGACCAGTCCACGGATGGCAATGGGGCCGTTGTAATCGGGTGTGACAGGATTGGGGACAATGACGACATTGCTCTTGCTCAGTTCTTTTTCGGGGGCTGTAGCATCGCTGATGAAGCTACATAGTCCCATGTCGGTGCCGAAAACGACTTCTCCCGTGCCGGGATGGACGGCGATGCTCTGCACGTTGTTGCTCAGGAGCGGGCTGTCCTCATTGGTGAAGTGATGGATCATTTCCTGTCCGTCGGCACTGATAAGGTAGGCACCATTGTTCTGCGTGCCAATCCATTTACGGTTGGCAGCATCGGTGGTGATGCAGGAGATGGAGACATCGTTAAGCAAGTAGTCGGCGAGACCGCTTCCATCATTGCGATTAATTTTTATTTGGGTAAACAGGAAGTTAGGATCGAAAATTTGCGACACATCCTCAATGACGAAAAGTCCTGATGATGTGCCCACCCATACCATGCCGTCCAAGTCTTCACAGAGGCAAAAGAACTCCAGTGGTGAATAGGGTGTTCCGTCTTGGTTGACGATGTTTTGGTGCAGGATGGTACGGTCGTCCGTCGTGCGGTCTGTTCCCTTCGTGTCGAGACAGAAAATGCCGCGCATCTCAATACGACGGCTGGAGATGAGTTTGATGCCACTGCTGTGGTGTAGTATGTGGTCGATGAGAGATACATGATCCAGCTCTTTGTAATAGAGATTCAGCCAATTACCATCGGGTTTGAGCACATGGAGCACTGTGTCCCTCATGGTGTTAGCCATCCATAGGTTGCCATCGGCATCATAGCTCAGCGCAGAACAGGTTACAAAGTTATAGTATCGCGATACGTAAGGATTGATGCTCTTTATAGGAGAATTGTCGTGATTGTAGAGCTTGACAAATTTCCCGTTGCGATACTCGCAAAGTCCGGTTCGGAATGGGCTGGAGAAGTGATGCGTATCATCGGTAGGGTCTTGTACGAAGTCGGTAGTGTTGTAGAGGTTGAGACTGGAGTATTGCTCGGGAATCTCCATTTCGGTTAAGTTCGTCCACTGCCCATTTTCATAATACATAGCAGTGGCAGGGTTATGGAAGTCAGTTACGGTGTTAATGCCGCCTGCTACGAGGAGGCGGTCACCTATCCAGTTGACACGATAGCCGAGGTCGCGAATAGGGCTGCTTGGCTGTATGGTAACACCTGTCGGTACGACTGATCCATCATTTATCTTGTAACTCTTCAGTCCATTTTCCTGTTCGCTCATCCAGTAGACGCCATTGGCGTAGGAAACATCGCTCCACTTATTGTCTATTGGAATGATGGTTGCTTCTGTGTTGATTACGTCAGAGGTAAGGCAAAGTTGTGTCTTGTTGCCCCATATCAGCTGCCCATTACTTTCCTTCAGGAAGGTGTATGTGCCTCTGCAATAATTGTCATTGTGGGTATTCTTGTACGGGTCAAGGGCAAAGAGACCGCTGGCACTCATAGCGACCAGTCTGCCTTGGAAGAAGAGCATATTTGTCATGCCTCCCCAATTAAGACGAAGTTTCCAATTTTCTTCCAGCAACATATTGTCCTCTTTCATACAATAGTATATGCCGCTCTTTGTGCCGATGAATACAGCTTCGTCCGATGCAGTGATGCTATAGATGTCGAAATTCAATTTGCAGGTGTTTCTGAAGACTTCCTCTTTCAGGTCGACTTCAACAAAGCCGAATCCTGCGACCAGATATGCTGTGGAGCCAACGATGCCAACGTAGGAAATCTCCTTGTCCAGGATGCGTTTATCCTTCAAGGCAGACAAGTTATGCACGTTGCCATTCTTGTCGAGCAGGTCGATATTGCTGTTGCTGTAGACGATGACTAATTTGCCCGCTTCCTTGCTGTAGGCAATGTGTGCAATACCTACGTCGCTCAGTATGTTTAGGTGGTCGTAGGTGCGTACCTCGCCGTCTTCCGTGTCGTAAGAGAGCAGGTTGCCGTTCATTAGCGAATAGACAGTGCTACCCGCAGTCACGTTCTTTGTGGCGATGTAGTAGCTTAGGTACATTTGCCATGTACCCAACTGCTGGGCTGTGCCCGTAAGGCAAAGCAAGGAAAAGAGCAGTGCCAAGGAAGAGAGTTTCTTTATCATGAGGTAAATGTGTGCTTGGTGAACGGATGTCCAATGATCAATGTTCTGTCTGTATTAGGAATTCTGCCAGCTTCTGTGTGGCACGTCCGCGGTGGCTGATGACGTTCTTCGCCTCTGGTGTCATCTGTGCAAAGGCCAGGCCGTCAGCTTCGATAGGAGCAAAGACAGGGTCATAGCCGAACCCTCCTTCTCCGACTTTCTGCGGCAATATCGTGCCCTTCACGATGCCCTCGAAAAGATATTCTTTATTGCCCTGTACCAATGCGATGACTGTGCGAAAGCGTGCTGTACGTGTATCGGCATCCTTGAGCTTTTCAAGCAGGCAACGTATGTTGGCATCGGCATCGTGGCTCTCGCCGTAACCATTCATTGCGCCGAAACGTGCCGTGAAAACGCCCGGTGCACCGTTCAGGAAATCTACTTCCAGCCCGGTGTCGTCGGCAAAGCAGTCAACACCGTAATGCTCGTGGACGTAGCGTGCTTTCTGTAAAGCATTGCCTTCGAGCGAATCGGCTGTTTCGGGGATCTCCTCCGTACAGCCTATGTCTCTCAGGCTTTTTACCGTAAAATCATTGCCCAGTATCTGTCGGACTTCCTCCAGTTTATGAGCATTGTTCGTTGCCATGATTAACTCTTGGATAACTTTTGTCGAGCTTTGTTCCATAGTCAATACCTTAATCCTTGTTCTGTAGTCCCTTTTCTCTAAACCTTAACTTAGGGTTACTTTTTTTTATCGTGTCAAAACCTTCTCCGAAAACACCTTCTACGTTACTCATGGAGACAAATGCTCTCGGATCGAGGCGTTTTATTAGTTGGAAAATGTTGCGGCTTTCATGCTTCTTAGTCAGAATGAGGAGTACCTGCTGCTTCTCTTTACTGTAGAAGCCTTCGCCATAGAGAACGGTCACACCGCGTTCGAGCTGTGTATTAACCGCGTGTGCTATTTCTTGGTAGCAGTCGCTAATAATGAGAAATTGTACGCTCTGTCGCGCAGAGTTGATAATGTAGTCGATAAAATTAGTGCTGATGAACATCGCGAGATAGCCAAACACTACCGTTTCTATGTCATGTTCAATAACGTAGCTAAAACCGATGATAATAATGTCGCACATCAAAAGTAGTCTGCCAAGCGAGATGTCCCAGTATTTGTTGATGGCACTTGCAATGATGTCCGTACCTCCCGTACTGCCTCCTGCCAGGAAAATAATGGCGAGTCCAAGTCCTTCGAAAAAAGCTCCGATGACGCATGCCATGAACTTCTGTTCGCCCAGGATATGCCTGATGACCAGTGTACCGTCTGCTGCAACTTCCGTCAACTGTACCTGCATAAAGTCAATAGCTCCTGATATAAGTAGGGTGACGATGATGGTGCGTATTAGATAGCGCCATCCTAAGATGCGCATTGCTATTAGCAGCAGGAAGACGTTGACAATGAGGTAAGTATTTCCGGCTGGAACCCCCGACATGTAATATATCATGGTGGAGATACCAGACACGCCGCCACTAACAATTTTATATGGCAACAGGAAGATGGTATAGCCAATCGTATAGATGACTGTGCCCAGAAGTATTTGCAGATAATCGCGTAATAACTGCCAGGGAGATGGACCTATGATGGTTTTATAGTTCAAAGTTATCTGTCTTCAATGTTCTTTCCTATGGCTGGGCAAATGCGAGAATATAAAATTCTTAGGGCTTGATAGTATTGAATCCGTTCCCGTAGACACCCTCGGCACGACTTTGCGAGACGAAAGCACCCGGATCTGTTTCTTGTACCATGCGTAGTATCTTGACCGCTTCACGTTTATGTACGATGGTGATGAGGATCTTTATGTCTTGGTGACGATAATATCCCTCGCCATTCATGGAAGTTACGCTATGGCATGTCTCGGAAATGATGCGCTGGCATATTTCGTCGGGCTTTTGGGTGAAGATGATGAACTGAATGTCTTGTCTGGTGTTGTTGATAAGCATATCCAAGGCGTAGGTGTAGACAAACAGCGTCACGTAGCCGAACACAACCATTCGTACATCGTGGAAGATGGGCCAGCACGATGCGATAACCATGAAGTCGAGAATCAGTAGAGCACGTCCAAAGGATATGTTGCGGTACTTGTTCACTACGGCTGCAATGATGTCCCATCCGCCTGTGCTGCCACCCGTGAGGAAGACAATACCTATGCCCAAGCCATTCAATATGGCACCCAGGACACACGCCATCGAATCTTGCCCTTCGCCAAGTATTTGCATCAGATTGCCTGTATCGTCAGTCATTAACCGCTGTCCTAATTCAAGATAAGCGGAAAGGGTCAGTACTGCATACGATGTCTTGAGGGTAAATTTCCATCCTAACTTCCAAAAAGCGAGTACCAATAGGAAACTGTTGGCTATCAGCAAAGCGTAGCTCACAGGAAAACCTGTTACGTAGTACACAATGGCAAACATACCAGTCATACCGCCTGTGGTGATATGATAGGGTAACAGAAAAGCAGCCCATCCCAAGGCATAGATAATCTGTCCGATGTTGATTGCAAGGAAGTCAATAATAAACTCCCGTATCTTATGATAGTTTATCTTCTGCATACCAGCTTGTCAAGCTTGTGGTTTGAGAACTATGTTCACGATGCGTCCGGGTATGGCAATGGTCTTTACCATCTGCATGCCTTCAAGATACTTTGCTGCTTCGGGTGCTGCCGTAGCAAGGGCTATCATTTGTTCGGGCGTGGCGTCGGCAGGGAAAAGCATGTCGAAGCGCACCTTCCCGTTGAATTGTACACCGAGCTTGACGCTGGTCTCCACAAGGTATTTCTCTTCGTATTGCGGCCATTGGGCATCGCAAACTGAGCCTTTGTCTTCCGCAGTGTGGAGACTGTTGGTCATGGCTTCCCAGAGTTCTTCGGCGATGTGCGGTGCGAAGGGTGCGATAAGGACGGGCAGTGTCTGTAGGATGCCACGGCTTGTACACTTCTGTTGCGTGAGTTCGTTCACGGCTACCATGAAGGCCGAAATGCTGGTGTTGTAAGAGAAGGTCTCAATGTCAGCCGTTACTTTCTTGATGAGTTTGTGTAGTGTCTTGAGGCTCTCTGCGGATGGCTCGGTTTCAGTTACAGCAAGTGTACCGTCCTTTGTCCAGAAAAGTGCCCAAAGTTTCTTGAGGAAACGGTGGCAACCGTCTATGCCGTTAGTATCCCAGGGCTTCGACTGCTCGACTGGTCCGAGGAACATTTCGTAGAGACGCAATGTGTCGGCTCCAAACTTCTCAACAATCATATCGGGATTGACAACGTTGTACATTGACTTCGACATCTTCTCGATGGCCCAGCCACAAATATATTTGCCGTCTTCGAGGATGAATTCTGCCGTGGCGTATTCGGGGCTCCACGACTTGAATGCTTCGATGTCGAGAATATCATTCTTGACAATGTTGACATCGACATGGATCGGTGTGACATCGTACTGTTCTTTGAGACCAAGGGAGACAAAGGTGTTGGTCTCCTTGATGCGGTAGACAAAGTTGGAGCGTCCCTGTATCATGCCTTGGTTGACGAGTTTCTGGAAAGGCTCGTCCTTTTTGCTTACCCCGAGGTCGAAGAGGAATTTGTTCCAGAAGCGGGAGTAGATGAGGTGACCTGTGGCGTGTTCCGAGCCGCCGACATAAAGGTCTACGTTCTGCCAGTAGGCGGCAGCCTCGGGACTGACCAGAGCCTTGTCGTTATGCGGATCCATGTACCGCAGGTAGTATGCACTGGAGCCTGCAAAGCCTGGCATCGTATAGAGTTCGATGGGGAACACGGTCTTTTCATCAACAAGTGCCTTGTCTACAATCTTGCGGTTCGCCTCGTCCCAAGCCCATACCTGTGCATTGCCCAATGGCGGTTCGCCGGTTTCGGTAGGCAGGAATTTCTTCACCTGCGGCAGTTCGACAGGCAGGCACTCCTCGGGTATCATTGTGGGGATGCCGTTCTTGTAGTAGACAGGGAAAGGTTCGCCCCAGTAGCGCTGGCGACTGAAGATGGCGTCGCGCAGACGATAGTTCACCTTGATGCGTCCCAGTCCATGTGCTTCGACAAAACGCTTTGTTTCGGCAATGGCCTCCTTGATGGTAAGTCCGTTCAGGCAGAGGCTTTCGCCATCGTATTGCATGCTTCTTTCAGGACTGATAGGTGAGTTCATCACGATGCCTTCTTTTGCATCATAGCTCTCGGTGCTGACGTCTGCACCTTCCACTAAGGGGATGATGGGAAGACCAAAATGCTTGGCAAAGGCATAATCGCGACTGTCGTGGGCCGGTACAGCCATGATGGCTCCTGTGCCGTAACCTGCCAGGACATACTCTGCAATGTATATGGGGCACTTGTCGCCCGTGATGGGATTGATGCCGTATGCACCGCTGAAGACACCCGTCACGGTGTGGTCTATCATGCGCTCCCTTTCGGTGCGGCTCTTGACATACTTGAGATATTCATCGACGGCAGCACGCTGCTCAGGAGTCGTCACTTTATCGACCAGCTCGCTTTCGGGAGCCAGTACAAAGAATGTAACACCGAACATCGTATCGGCGCGGGTGGTGAAGATGGTAAACTCAGCTGCCGTGTCGGCTATCTTGATTTCTACTTCCGTTCCCTCACTGCGACCTATCCAGTTGCGTTGTGTTTCTTTTATGCTCTCGCTCCATTCAATGACGTCAAGTCCGTCAAGGAGTCGCTGACTATAAGCACTGACACGCAGGCACCACTGCCGCATCTTCTTCTGCTCTACGGGATAGCCGCCGCGGACGCTGACACCTTCTACCACCTCGTCGTTGGCAAGTACGGTGCCGAGTTTAGGGCACCAGTTCACCATCGTTTCACCAAGGAAGGCGATGCGGTGGTTCATCAGCAGATTGCTCTGTGCCTTCTCGTCGGCAGGCCATTTGCCTTCTGCCTTGAACTTCTCGATGAGCTTCTCAATGGGCTGTGCCTTTTGCAGCTCTTCATCGAAGTAGGAATTCCACATTTTTTGGAATGCCCACTGCGTCCAATGATAGTAGTCGGGTGTGCAAGTACGTACTTCGCGGTCCCAGTCGAAAGAAAAACCAATCTTGTCAAGTTGCTCACGGTAGCGGTCAATGTTGGCGAAGGTTGTTTTCTCGGGGTGTTGTCCGGTTTTGATGGCGTACTGCTCTGCCGGCAGGCCGTAAGCATCGTAGCCCATCGGATTGAGGACGTTGAAGCCCTGCTGCCGCTTGTAGCGTGCATAGATGTCGCTGGCAATGTAGCCAAGTGGATGTCCCACATGCAACCCTGCGCCGCTGGGGTAGGGGAACATGTTCAGGACGTAGTATTTCGGGCGATTTGGGTCTTCGGTTACTTTATAGGTCTGTCTCTCAGTCCAAAGCCGATGCCATTTCTTTTCAATCTCTTGGAAATTGTATTCTTTAGCCATATATAGTGTGATGTTTTTCTCTATATTTGCGTGCAAAGATACAACTAAATTGAAAATTAAGAAAGGAGTTGTGGGAATTATTTTGTATTGTCCCCGAAGGATCTTTTTCCCAAGGGGCGTTTGCACACTTTGAATCTTACTTGCTTAATCGCATCAGTACTTTCTTCTTACCTTCTATGTAGATGCCCTTTGGGAGTTTCCCACTGACTTTGCGGCCTTGAAGGTCGTAGGTGCCGTGAGCTTCTGTGGCTTGAACTTTATCTATACCTGTGGCTTTGTCTGGCCATGCATTGTACAGGACATCGCCATTGCGCTCGAAGTGAACAAGCATGGAGCGATAGTGTCGCGGCTCTGAGTAGTCTCCCACAAGTATGCTTGACAATGCGTAGTATGGCTTTATCGGCCCAAACAGGCATTCCCCGTCTTTCCATTCCGTTACGCCTATTCCCTGAATGATTCGCGTACCGTTCACGTCAGTGTAGTTTAGCGAATGTATACCATCAAAGTCGTCTTCTTTTATCTCTTCGATTGTGCCGAAGTCAAAGTGTCCTGGTGGCCAGATACTTGTGGCGTTTGCAGACATTAGGTCCATGAACCGTATGGTATCTCCGACTTTCCAATTGAAGCTGTATGCCGTGGCAGGGGACAATGTCCATCCTTCGTTATAGTAATCCGGGAGCGTTACCTCTACATTGCCGTAATATCCTTCTTTCTGAACGTCGCGTACCAGGAAGGCAAGTGAGTCGGACCATTCCTGCCCGCTGGTATATACGCAGTTGAAACGACCGTGAATCTTGTCAATGTACTCGCCTTGTACACGATAGCTTATTGTCTCAAAGTTCGGAATCCAGTTGTCACCTTCCTTTGAATACCAGTTGTCGTACTTCGTCGTGTCCAAACGTATCTCCGTCCATTCCGTTCCTTCGGGAAAACAAACTTGGGCAAAAAGACTTATTTGTACGGCAAAGAAAAATAGGAGTAAAAGTCTTTTTTTCATGATGAAGTTTTTTAGATTTATTGTTTGTGTTTCTTGCTTGCAAAATTATGCAATTTCATCACATCTGCCAAATAAAACATTCAGAAGCTAAAAAAAAACGACATATTGCAAAGTTAAGATGCTTGGAAGATGTAAATTTCTATTTTTGAGTCGCAACGACTCCTGTGTTGCCGCCATCGTAAAAGTCAGGTAACTCGGGGAGATTTTTACGGCATAGTTGGAGAAAAATTACGGCATAACTAAGCAGGAAAATCGGATTGCCGACTATCGTTTGTGCGGCGTGCGGCTTTATGACGGGAAAAATGTCTATATAAAATAGAAGTATTTTAGGTAAACGCTTTCATATTTGCAAAAAAAAGTGTTACTTTGTAGCGAAAATATGCAAATATGGGGCTGCTTGTCAACAGGTTTATTTGTCAGTTCGCCCCCAATAAAAGACGATATGAAATACATTTTTTTGCCTCTTTTGGCAATGTTTATGATAGTGCAGAGTGCTGTGGGCAGTGACTTGACGGGCTTTCGCGTGAGTCGTATGACAGAGCCGGCAGGTATCGTCCGTACAGCACAGTTCTCTTGGCAGACTGTCAGCAAAAAACCAAACGTCGTGCAGACAGCCTATCGCCTGCGTGTGGCAACCTCGAAAGCTGACCTTAATTCCGACCGTAATCTGTTATGGGACAGTGAAAAAACTAATTCAGACGAGAGCGTTTCAGTATCCTATCAAGGGCGACGACTACCTTATCAGAGTCGTATCTATTGGCAGGTAGAGGTTTGGCTTAACACCGGCGAACACCTCGTGAGTCCCGTGCAGAGTTTTCAGACTGGGCTCAAACAATTTCAGTCTGACGCAGAATGGATAGGTAGCCTTGTCACAGGTTCCTCTTCCGAGGATGGTGGAAAAGTCTATGACCTGCCTGCCCGTTACCTTCGTCATGCCTTTACGATTAACGGCAAAGTGCGTCACGCCACACTCTACATCAGCGGTATGGGTTATGGTTCTACCTACATCAATGGCAAGCCCGTGAGCAGCGATGTCTTTGGCACCTTGCAGACCGATTATACGAAGACGGTCTATTATAATACTTACGACGTTACCTCCCTTCTCCGCCGTGGAAGCAATGCCATCGCTTCGGTGTTGGGTAACGGCTACGTGCTGGGTTTCAGCGAAGGTTTTGCCTCGTATGGCCTGCCGAGGTTGAAAGCACAACTCGTTATTGAGACAGACCGCGACACCCTCACCATCGTGAGTGGTACCGACTGGAAGGTCACGACGGAAGGTCCCATCCAGAGCAATCATCTCTACAACGGCGAACGTTACGAGGCTGCACGTGAGATGAAAGGCTGGCAGACGCCCTCATTCGACGACTCTGGCTGGCAGCAGGCGCAGCGTATGCCTGCTCCGACAGGTATTGTGCTGCCACAGCCCTGTCCTGGAATGCGTGTGCAGAAAGAGTTACAGGCACAGAGCATCCGGCGCACTGCCGATGGGCGTTATATCGTAGACCTCGGGCAGAATATGGTAGGACGGCTTCGCGTTCGCCTTGTTGGGGAAAAAGGTGTGCCTGTTGTCATCCGTCATGCAGAAATTCTCGACCCAACGGATTCTGAGCAGCTGTCCGTCGCAAATCTCCGTACGGCGAAATGTACCAATACGTATATCCCTGCTGCAGACGGCATGTTCACTTATCAGCCGGAACTTACGTACCAAGGTTTTCGTTTTGTGGAGATATGCGGTATTACCCAGGAACCAAGGCTTTCCGACATTACTGGGGAGGTCATCTATGACTACATGGCCGATCAAGGAACCTTCTGGTGCGACAATGACCTGCTCAACCAATTGCATAAGAATGCATACTGGGGTATTATCGGCAACTACCATGGCATGCCGACTGACTGCCCGCAGCGCGACGAGCGCCTTGGCTGGACGGGCGACCACGTGACGGGCTGCTTCGGCGAGAACTTGCTGCTGGACAATGGTGCCCTCTACTACAAATGGCTCCAGGATAACATTGACACGCAGGACGATAGCGGTCTTCTTGCCGACATTGCACCTGCATACTGGGTGGCTCGTGGAGGAGACGTTGGCTGGGAGGCATTGTCGGTTTATGCCACATATATGCTTCTGGTTCGCTATAATGATGTCAGTGCGGTGCTTAAGTATTATCCTGCTTTGAAAAACTATGTACAATACTTGGATCGTAATCTCCAAGACGGCATTGTGACGACCAACAGCTACGGTGACTGGTGCATGCCGCCCGAACGCTCCGATCTTGTACACAGCGAGGATCCGGCACGCTGGACAGACGGCAGGCTCATCTCCACTGCCATGTACTACAGCGTACTCACCATGATGGGCGAGATGGCAATGCAGCTTGGACTACAAGGCGATATGCTCGAATACGACCGTCGACAGGAGAAGCTCCGTGAGGCTTATAATCATCACTTCTATCATCCCGAAACGGCAAGCTATGGCAACAATACGGTCACAGCCAACCTCCTCTCGCTGGAGTTTGGTCTCGTGCCTAAGGAAGATGAGGAACGCGTCATGCAGAATATCGTGGATGTTACGGAGCAAACCTATAACGGCCATGTCAGTTGTGGTGTGCTCGGTATGCAGCATCTCATGACGGGCTTGACGCATCGCGGGCAGCTTGACCTGGCCATGCGTATCATCCTGCAAAAGGACTATCCCAGTTTCGGTTACATGATAGAGCAGGGTGCCACTACAATTTGGGAGCTTTGGAACGGAAATACTGCCGATCCCACCATGAATAGCGGCAACCATGTCATGCTCCTCGGCGACCTCCTCCTGTGGTGCTACGGCGATCTGGCAGGCATACGCCAGACGAGCACAAGTCGTGCCTACAAGGAACTGGACATGCGACTTAGCATGCCCGAGCAGCTGAATCATGTCCGTGCCACGCACCAGACTCCTTACGGTACTGTCAGCAGTGAGTGGATGCGAACGGATGAGGGTATCACATGGAAGGTGAGCATCCCTGCCAACACAAGGGCTCGCATACACGTCCCTACCGGCTATACGGTACAAGGAATGCACAGTCTGCGCTGGGCAAGTGCGGAGGTGGAGAACGATGATATCTGTCTCCTTGTCGGTTCCGGTTCCTATACCATCAATGCCTACAAGGTGTTTACCGCTCCTCAGCAGACGATATTCCGACGTATGTCAAAGACATTGAGGAATATCCCAGAGTTCATCAAAAATTTCTAATAAAAAGATTCTAAAGCTTTCAACCGTGATACAGAATGACCTGCAACGCCTCCGCTGGATGATTCTCGATGAGGCACTCCGCGATCCTGTGATGGAATACTTCATGGGAGAGCGAACCAAGACAAACGAAACCGGCAACACTCGTAGCCTCATTCATTATGTGAACACGCGCCTCAAGGCTGTCAACCGTGAGTTCAGCTGTAGCAAACGCATGCTACAGAATGACGTGGCATATTTCCAGAAGAAGGGTGCACGCCTGGAGCCTCGCTTCCGTCGCGGACACAAGCGCATTCTGCGCTACGTCAACCTCCAGTGGAAGAATCCCCTGCTCAAGGCAGCATCGTTCCTTAGGTACGACAAAGAGCCAGGGGCTGCTCCTGTTGCGCCTGTCCTGCCTGAAGGTCCTATGACGACAGTCACTTTGCGCATCAGTCGCGATGAAGAGGCTATCTGCCTTCGTCTCGGCAGTCCTGAAATCCTACAGCGTAGCACGGACAGCATGGCAAGTACGGTGACCATACAGGTTCAGCTCCCCATGAGCGAAGCACTGCCCAGCTTCATCCTGGGCATGGGTACGGATGTTGAGGTACTGGCTCCCGACACACTTCGCGATAGCGTTCGCCAGACGGTTGATGCCTTGCAGAAAATATATAAGAAGGATCCTGCTGCTCCAAAGAAAATGGTGCAGGGTGACCTCTTCGAAGGACTATTCTAAATAACCAAAATCCAATAACAAAACACATGAATTACATCACCAAGTTGCTTACTACAGCGACTCTGCTCCTATCCTTAGGTAGCAATGTTAAGGCTGCGGATCTTCCTCGCAGCGAGTATCCACGTCCCCAGTTTGAACGCGCCGAATGGGTGAACCTTAACGGAACCTGGACATATAGCTTTGACTTCGGTCAGACAGGTACCGAAAAAGGCTGGGCTAACAGCAACGGTTTCGATGGCAAGATAGTCGTTCCCTTCTGCCCTGAAAGTTCACTTTCCGGCGTTCAGTACACAGACTTCATTCCTTGTCTTTGGTATCAGCGCAGCATTGACGTGCCTGCTGCCTGGGCAGACAAGAACATCCTGCTTAACTTCGGTGCCGTTGACTACGAGGCTACCATCTATATAAATGGTACGCGTGTAGGCAAGCACTATGGCACCGGCTCTTCTTTCTCGCTTGACATCACAAAGTTTGTCAAGGCAGGAGAGCGCGCAAACCTTGTGGTTAGCGTCAAGGACAACCTGCGCGACGGCAAGCAGCCAGGCGGTAAGCAGAGCACAGCCCTCCGCAGTGCCGGCTGCAACTATACCCGTGTCACTGGCATTTGGCAGACGGTGTGGATGGAAGCCGTCAGCCCTCAGGCTCTGAAGCAGGTCTTTGCTACGCCTGACATTGACCAGCAGCAGCTCGTCATCCGTCCGGAGTTCTACGAAGAGAGCAATGACAATACGCTTACCGTTCAGGTACTCGACGGCAAGAAGGTTGTATCGAGCCGCACCGCTCCTGCCACAAATAATACCGTCATCGTGCTTCCTGTCAAGAATCCAAAGTTGTGGACTCCCGAGACGCCGAATCTTTACGATGTGACTTATACCGTCCGCGATGCCAAAGGCAATGTGCTGGATGAGGTGAAGTCCTATGCCGGCATGCGCAAGATACACTTGGCAGGCGGCTATTTCTACCTGAACAACAAGCCTTATTTCCAGCGTCTGGTGCTTGACCAGGGCTACTATCCCGATGGTATCTGGACTGCTCCCACCGACGAGGCACTGCGTCGCGACATAGAGATGAGCAAGGAAGTCGGTTTCAACGGTGCACGCTTGCACCAGAAGGTTTTCGAGGAGCGTTACTTCTATTGGGCAGACAAGCTGGGCTACATCTGTTGGGGTGAGCAGGCAAGCTGGTGTCTGGATGTCAACAACGAAGAGGCTGTTCGTAATTTCCTTACGGAGTGGGCAGACGAAGTGGTGCGCGACCGCAACCATCCTTGCATTGTCACCTGGACTCCCCTCAACGAGACTTGGGGCGCACGCGATGGTGTCTATGTCCGTTTCGTGACGGATCTGTACAATCTGACCAAGGCTATCGATCCTACGCGTCCTATCAATGATGCCAGCGGTGACAGCCATGTCAAGACGGATATCTGGACGGTGCATGACTATTCTCGCGAATATGACCGCCTTGTCGAGAACCATACCATCAAGGCTGGCGTGGAGCCTTATCGCAACATGCGCGACAGGAAGTACCTTGCCAAGTACGAGGGACAGCCGTACATGCTGGATGAGTTCGGCGGCCTGCCTTGGATTCCGAAGGAGGAGCGTGCCAATTCTTGGGGCTACGGTGCCAACATTGACAGCATCGAGGACTTTTACAGTATCCTTGAGAAGGAGATTGATGCCATCAAGGCTTGCAAGCATATTACCGGTTTCTGCTACACGCAGATAACGGACGTTGAGCAGGAGAAAAACGGAATCTATTTCTATGACCGTCGTCCGAAGTTCGACAATGCCCGCATCAAGGCTATCTTCGAGAAGATACCTTCCGTCATTGAGGATCCGCAGGACCTGAGCGGCTGGAAGTAAGGTTCTTCCTGCCCTTAAGGGGGAGGAGGGTAGAGAATGCTACGCAAACTAAGTTAAACTATATTTATACACAGTAAACATGAAGAAAATTGCTTTCTTTGCTGCTACGGCAGCAGTGCTTCTGGCCTCGTGCTGCCAGAATCAGAACAACAAGTGTAATTGCAGCTGCGAGGCTTGCCGCAATTGTGTGGAAAAACAAGACCCCAATGCTCCTGCGGACAGTGCGACCATTGTCGAAAACGAGCAGTACGACCTTTCTCTGCTGAAGGTCGATGCCGACGGCTACTATGTCCTCTACGACGGTACGAGCCTTGACGGATGGCGCGGCTATGGTCAGGATGCGGTTCCTGCAAGCTGGGAGAGTGTTGACGGCTGCATCCACCTTGTCGGCAGCGGTACGGGCGAGGCTCAGGTGGAAGGCGGCGGCGACCTGCTGTTCGCTCATAAGTTCAAGAACTTTACTTTCGAGTGTGAGTACAAGATTAGCAAGGGCGGCAACTCCGGTATCTTCTACCTGGCTCAGGAGGCTAAGGGCAGGGACGGCAACTATCTGCCCATCTGGCAGTCCTGCTCTGAGTACCAGGTGCTGGACAATGAGAACCACGAGGATGCCAATCAGGGTAAGGACGGCAATCGTCAGGCTGCTTCGCTCTACGACATGATTCCTGCCGTGCCGCAGAATGCCAAGCCCTATGGTGAATGGAACACCGTGAAGATTCGCGTCTTCAAGGGTTCTGTCTGGCACTATCAGAATGGCGAAGAGGTGCTGGAGTATCATCTCTGGACTCCGAAGTGGAAGGAGATGCTCGATGGCAGCAAGTTCTGCAAGGGCGGAGAGTTCCCCGCAGCGTATGACCTGATGATTGTCGAGGGCCAGAAGGACGGCGGCTACATCGCTTTCCAGGATCACGGCGACGACGTCTGGTATCGCAACGTTCGCATCAAGCTCGACGAATAGTCCCTTGGCGGCACACGGCTTCGTCATGGCTCCTGGGTGCTTCCCCCGGAAGCATCGGTTGTCACCGGCCGTAAAACTGGTACTTACCAATTGCAAAACTGGTTAGTACCAATCTGAGAACTGGTACGTACCAACTTGCGAATTGG
>JAFLUV010000159.1 GCA_022508635.1 Prevotellaceae bacterium | reverse complement strand
CTTTACTTAAGTATTTTTGAGACTCTGTTTCAGAGCGACAATTATGACTTCAACTGACGGCAAATTGATATTGTTTCAATTTTTCAGATTCACGGTATTTTTTAGGATTTTATTTGTCTGGCAAGAAATAAATCCATATATTTGTGTCATTGTACTTTATTTGGTATACTTATGAACATGAAATATCGTTCACGGCTTGCCATCTTCTGCCTGTTCTTGATGTTGATGTGCGCCTGTCAGAAAGGTGGCACCAGAGGGAGTGCAGTATCAATAGCTGACGTAGCGCAGCAACAGCGTTCTTCGGCTGATACACTGAGAGGGGAAACAGCCAACATATTTATGGCAGATTCCGTTTCGAGACACGTGGAGGAGTGTGCAGAGTGGCTTGCGGATGCCTATCGCAGATGGATGAGACGCAGCTATCCAAAGGATTCGGCACTATGGCACGAACTGTTCACCCCGGCAATGGAAATGAAAAGATGCCGTGCGAACAATGGTTGCGATTACGTCACAAGAGCACAAGACTATACAGAATATGCCTTACAGCACATTTCATGCCGACCTTTGACAGAAGGATGGTATGAGGTGACTTACGCATGGCGTGACGAAGAGCCAGTGATGAGAATTCCTGTGCAGGTTGTCTGGACAGATGATGGGTGGCGTATCGGCTATATTTCTCCATATTGGGCAGAGGATCAAGATTATAATAGACTATTCGACATAGTACCCGATACAATTGATGATTGTAGTGCATCAAGACTCGTACAGACCTTTTACAGTCAGTATGCCAGTATCTATGCTCTGATGAATCCGGGGTTGGAAGAACAATTGGAAACACTCCGGAAGACGTATGCCACAGAGCGACTTAATCGGCAGTTCGAGAAAGTGAGGCTGGCATTAGAGGGAGATATGGATGAAGGCTTCGATATCGTCATCATGGGTCATGACTTTGACATTCATTCGTTCAAGTCTTTGAAAATTGAGCCTCTTGAGTCGACATCCTTCCGAGTAAGCTACCGCGAGGGGAAGGAGCGGGTTACGGCATGGGAAGTATCGGTCACCTGCATTGATGGACACTGGAAAATGGATGGCATAGATGCTGGTGATCATTGGATAAGCAGTACGCTGAACGAGTGATGTTACTATTACACACTCAGTTTCATCGGCATAACTCATAGTTGGGCAGGTTGGACAAAAAGTAGGCTCAAATTTCTATTGAGCCAAAACACGACCCCATAATGAAAAAGAGTTAGGGCAGCTCCTTTTGAAAGAACTGCCCTATAACCCTATCCGTTATGACGAAAGAAACCAGCGTTGTTAGCCAAGCTTCTGGATGTATTTTGCAAGCTTGGACTTCAGATTTGTAGCCTTGTTCTTGTGGATAACATTGATCTTCGCAAGTTTGTCAAGTGCCTTCTGCACGCTCGGATACATCTCAAGTGCAACAGTCTTGTCGGTCGTAGCACGAAGCTTGCGCACTGCATTACGCATGGTCTTTGCGTAATATCTGTTGTGAAGCCTTCTTTTTTCTTCCTGACGGATGCGCTTCAATGATGATTTGTGATTAGCCATCTGTTATGTTTATTTTCTTATTTTTACTTTTTTTGTATTTCCCCTCGAAAGGGTGAACCTTGTAGTCCCTAGGAGAGTCGAACTCCTCTTTAGAGAATGAAAATCTCTCGTCCTAACCGATAGACGAAGGGACCTTACCCTTGGCGTTTTAGCCGTTGCTTTTGAGCAAAGAAGCTCAATTGCGGATGCAAAGTTACGGCTTTTTCTTAGACTGACAAAATATTTTCAAAGAAAAATACCTTTAGAGATATATTTTCCTTGTTTTCCCTTCCTGTATGACCGCAGCATCCTATCTTTGTAGTATGCTCGAGACATCACACGGCATTGTACTTCACTATAACCGCTTTGGCGATGACAAGGCCATCGTGGACATCTTCACACAGAGACACGGCAGCCTTTCGTTCTTGGTACACGATCGTCGTGGCAAGCGTAAAGGCGGTATACAGACCACCCTGCTGCGACCGCTTAACGTTGTGGAACTGACATACGACTATCAGCCTACACTCTCGTTACAAAAAATCAAGGAACTACACATCGCACACTGCTACACGACACTACCCTACAACCCCATGAAGGAAACCGTGGCGCTGTTCCTCTCGGAGTTCCTGCACTATGCCCTGCGCAGTGAGGTACAGAACGGAGACCTATACCATTATATATTATATAGCCTGCAATGGTTCGATGCTACAAGCGAAGGAATTGCCAACTTCCACGTGGCCTTCCTCATCCGCCTGACACACTATTTAGGCTTTCGCCCTAACCTGGATGCACATGCCCACCCCGATTATTTCGACCTGCGCGACGGAATTCCCACTGAGACTGCGCCCTTGCACGGCTTCTACATCACGGGGGAAGAAGCAGCAGCACTGCCTAAACTTCTCCGGATGAACATACGCAACATGCACAAATTCCGTCTCAACCGACTGCAACGAGGGCGTATGCTCGACATCCTGACACTATACTACAAGCTACACGTGCCGGAGTTTCGGGAGCTACGCTCGCTCGGCGTACTGCGCGAGGTGCTGGCTTAGGGGATGTTAAAAGGAATACCCATCGTAGGAGTGTCAGTTTCTATGACGGGAACACTCTTTTCCTTTATCTTGCTTAGATCCTCCTTTGTACGGTTATAGGCAGGACGCGCATCCACCATCGAGATGATGTCGTCGTTGTCAAGATCTTCTTCGGTAAAGATATAGATATTGTGACGACGACGGCGAGCCGGAGAACCTGTAGATGACCCGTAGAACATACCTGCACGTTCTTCTTCGTACTCCTCTATCTCCCTTTCTCTGGCACTCTTTTCCTGCTTCTCCTGATCCACGAAATTTTGTACACCCGGCACGTTCTGCAAACCGAAACCTGTAGCAAGCAGCGTAATCTTCACCTTACCGCCCAGCGAGCTGTCAGTAGCCAATCCCCATTTCGTCTCCACATTGCGATGGAACTTTGCCATAAAAGCATGCACCTCGCTCATCTCCTCCATCATGAGGGATTCTGGTTCCTGGTCAGCACAGAAGTTAATGTTTAAGAGTATCTTCTTGGATTCGAAGATATCGCTATTGTTGAGCAGAGGGCTGTTCAACGCATCGTTGATAGCCTTTGTCACGCGATTCTCTCCTTCTCCGTAGCCCGTACTCATGATAGCCACGCCACCTTCCTTCAAGACGGTCGTGACATCCTGGAAGTCCAGATTTATGATGCCGTGCATAGTGATGATTTCAGCAATGCTCTTGGCAGCGACACTCAGTGTATCGTCGGCCTTGGCAAAGGCATTGATGACGGTAAGCTCGGGATAAATTGAGCGTAAACGCTCGTTGTTGATGACGAGCAGTGCATCTACGTGCTTGCTCATCTCCTCCACCCCGTCCAGCGCTTTGTTAATCTTCATCTTGCCTTCGAACAAAAACGGAATAGTGACGATGCCTACGGTAAGGATACCAAGATCTTTTGCGCATTGCGCAATGACGGGTGCAGCACCAGTTCCCGTGCCTCCTCCCATACCTGCGGTAATAAAGACCATGCGCGTACCATCCTGGAGCATTTCGCGTATGTCGTTAAGACTTTCTTCTGCACGCTCTCTGCCCTTAACTGGGTCATTGCCTGCGCCAAGGCCTTCCTTACCCAACTGCAAATGGTTGGGAACCGGCGAGTCATCGAGTGCTTTCTTGTCTGTATTGCACACCACATAGGTTACATCGTGTATACCTTCGCGGAACATGTGATTGATGGCGTTGCCACCACCACCACCTACACCAACAACCTTGATGATGCAGGGACTTTCCTTTTTAGGGATGTTGAAGTTGAGCCCACCCGTAAACTGTTTGTTATTCTCTTCTGCCATAGCTGTATCGTTTTGTCGTTAGTATGTAGGTTATTCGTTCTCGTCGCCAGACTCCGCCTCATCGGAAAGCATTTTCTCGATTGTACTCCAAAAGCGACGGAGAGTAGAAGGTCCTTTCGACTTTTCTGGTTCATTGGGTGGATCCTGTGAATCCTGAGGTTTCGGAATTTCTGGCCCTGCAACCTCGTCTACTTTTTCCCCGAAGTTGAACTCGTCTTGAATAGGACTCTCGGACAATTCGCTCACGCAGTTCTCGCGTCCTGCCTGCAACAGGGCATAGAGCGTGTGGAGGCGATCCGGTTCGTCCACTTGAACACCGTGGGAGATGCTCACGTTCTCGGGCAAACCTTTTGCCAGACGCACGTTGAGGTCTGCGTTCGTCTGTTTGGAGATGGCGATAGTCAAATCCGGAATGCGTGCAGCTCCGCCCGTGACAATGATGCCCGAAAGAAGTTTGTCCTTGTAGGATGCTATGTGATGGTTCACGTTAGCAATAATCTCCTCATAGCGAGCTTCCACGATCTCTCGAAGTTTCTCCTCGTCCTCTGTGCGGTCGAAGCTCAGATTGATCTTTTGTCCCGCCTTGTCATCGCTGTCAGAGCGATAGGCTGTACCGTACTTCTTCTTCAGTTCTTCGGCTTCCTCTGCCTCTACCTTGAGGCTGGTGATATCACTCGTCACATTGGATCCGCCCAATGGGATGACACAGAGATGGCGCAGGATATTATTTAAATAGACGGTCACCGTGGTCGTATCAGCACCGATGTCAACCAACGCACAACCGGAACGCTTCTCGTTGGGCGCAAGCAGAGAATCAGCCAGACATATCGGAGAAACAAGGACTTCCTCCACCTTTAGCCCTGCATCACTGACACACTTGCGAATGTTCTCCTCAAGCGTGGCGCGGGCAATGACGTTGATGAAGTTTGCCTCAATCATTTCAGCCTGCATGCCCACGGGATCCACAATGTCGCGGCTGCCTATCATGTACTCCTGCGGCACGACTTCCTTGATCTCTGCATTGGGATAAACTACACCGTTGTTCGTGTCGTGCATCTTATCAATCGTTTTGTGCGAGATCAGCT
>JAFLUV010000158.1 GCA_022508635.1 Prevotellaceae bacterium | reverse complement strand
ATCGTGTCGTAGAAGAGAATTTCTGGGAAGACAAGAATGACTTGGATGGTGTGCGCTACGCTGCATACCGGCAAATGGCAAGTTCTGTCTCCAAGCTTGCGGTGTGGGGCGACCTTCGTTCCGACAGCTATGAGATGAATACTATCCGGCATAACGACCAGGGAAATTGGGATATGTATAATGAAATCGTCACAGGTATGCCTGACTCCAGTATGGGGGTTTTCGACTGGGGCGATGTCTATAATACGATTAACTATTGTAACAAAGTCTTGCAACATGGTGCCGAGGTCCTTGAAAAGGACAAGCAGTTCACCAAGGGCGAGTGGCTTCAGATGAAGGCAGAGATGGTAGCACTCCGTGCTTTGAACTATTTCTATCTGATCCGTGCATTCAAGGATGTTCCATATACCACGAAGGTCGTCAACAAGGACTCTGAGGTAGAGGATTTTCCCCTCACGAACCAACTCGTCGTGCTGGATTCAATCATCCGCGAATGTGAAAGCGTAAAGGGGCAGGCTCGCAATCGCTTCAGCCTAAGGGCTGACTCGAAAGGCATGATTACCAACACTGCTATCTATGCAATGCTGGCAGACATGTATCTCTGGCGTGCCTCTTTGCTTCAGGGACGTTATGGCAACATTGCCACATCAGTCGTTGGTTTCTTCGACGGCAAAGAAGATCAGGAGCACACCATCCGTCAGGATTATGAGAAGGCGATAGAGTATGCAGAAATGAGCTTGAATGCTTTAGCCAACCAGAACGAGGAGGAGCGGAATAGTTCCGGGCTTAATACCACTTACGATGAGACGATCGACTATGGACTTGGAAATAGCTATAGTTTGATTAAGAATAACTTTGATGGCGCATCACAGTCTACAACCCCAAATTTGGAGGCATTCACGTCAATTTTCTATAGAGGAAACAGCCGTGAGAGCATCTTTGAGTTGCAGTACAGCTTGGGAGACAACTTGAAGAATAATACTGTCAACAGCCTTTATGGCTATAATAACGGAACTCATCTTCAAGTTTCTAAAAACGCTCTCGATGCTATCTACAATGGTGGTATTGGCGGAGCGGGTGACAATGGCGGCATGTGGGACTCTCGTCTTTGGGTTTGCTGCCAGAACAGGCTTTCCACAGCCGGTACAAATTCCGCCGTACAACCTCTGGCGGGGTATTATTGTATGAAGTATGCGATGGATACGGATGGCTTGTCAATGGATGGTTCATCAGAGAACCGTGAAATCAGGAGTTTTACGTATAGTTCTGATGACTACAACAACTGGATTGTCTATCGTATGACGGACGTAATGCTTATCAAGGCTGAGGCTAAGGCTTGCATAGGCGGTACCCAGAATAATAATGAAGCTCGGCAGATTTGTAATGCTATCCATCGCCGTGCATACTGCAACTATAGAGATGCCAGCAAGGTTCCCACCAATGATGTTGTTAATAGTGCTACCAGAGATAGTATCGGTAACAGCAGGCTTGTCGGAAACGACTATGTCAAGATGGTGCTCAACGAGCGTCAGATTGAGTTGCTTGGCGAAGGCAAGCGTTGGTTTGACTTGGTGCGCTATGCAGAGCGTAATTCCTATGCAAAGGATGATCCGGACGATCCGCGCGAAGAAGGTTTTACCAACGGACAGACAGGTGTAGCAAAGATGGTTGATACGTTCCTCAAAAATGCGTACCAGAACTATGCTACCACGTTGAAGAACCGATTCAAGAACCGTTACGGGCTCTATTGCCCCATCTACTATATGGAGGTGAAGGCCAGCAATGGTGCCATCCAGCAGAATCCCGTATGGAACAAATCCAAGTACGAACACTAAGAGAGATAGATTAAGGTACCAGTTATTAAACGACATATAAACAAGTATGGCTAATAACAAAATAAACAAGTATATCGGTATAATTGCCTTTGGTACAGCTCTGACGGCTGTCACTGGTTGTACCGACACATGGGATGACCATTACAATAGTGATGTGTCTGTCTCGGGGACGTCAAAGACGTTGTGGAACTACATTGAAGACAACTGGGACAAGTACAGCCGTTTCGGTACCATTGCCCAGAATGCCAAGTACTATAAGGACGATACGCACCCTGTTCCTACGTACACCTATGCGGATGTCCTTAACAGCGGACAGGTGAATACGGTTTGGATTCCCGACAACAGTGTCCTCACCGAAGCGGAATATGAAAAGTGGCTTGCAATGTCTCAGAGTGAGAGACCGGAGGACGGCTACAATGTACAGCAGCAATTCCTTGGCAACCACATCGCATTGTTCCGTCATAACATTTCTGGCAATGCCATAGATACGGTGAAGATGATTAACGGAAAGAATCTGGTATTCATACAGAATGCCGATAAGACAGGTTCCCTTCAGGGTATTGCCCTCGGGGATAGTGTCAATAAGGCATTGCTTAACGGTGTGATCCACGACTTGAAGGGCATTGCTCCGTTCCGCTATAACCTTTACGAGCAGCTTAAGTATACCGAGCCAAGGACGAAGTTCGGCAACTATGTGGTAAGTAAGGATACGACATACTTTAGTGCCGACATGAGCATTGAGGGTCTTCCTGACGAGGATGGTAACCCGACCTACGTTGATAGTGTCTACCATACGTCTAACCGACTCTTTAGTCGCAATACTTATTTGCCTGCTGAAGGAATAGAGAGTTGGCAGATGGAAGAGAAGTGTTTTGGTGCACAGATTAACAGTGAGGACTCTTCCTTTATTATGCTTATGCCGACAGACCAGGCTTGGGATGCTATGTATGAGAAGCTGAAGGACTCCTACAAGTATGCTGCAAGATATAGTGACAAGGCAAAAGGCGACATCGGTTCCTCTGTTACTATCAGCGGACTGGATCCCGATTCTCTGCAGAGGATGAGCATCAACATGGACATCATCGCCCCTCTCGTTTTCAATATCAACAAGCAACCGAAGAAGAGTGATAATACGATGTGGAAAATGGAGGACTTTGTCAATACCAAGGGCGAGGGTGTCAGTTATTTGCTCAATACTTATGGTGATACCCTGCGTAATATCGGCGATTGGAAGACGACCGACCTCTTCGATGCAGAGCCTGTTCAAATGAGTAACGGCTATGCCTATATGGTCAATTCCCTGAATTTCCCCGACGAGTACCTTATGCCTGACGTGGAAGTGGAGATTGAGAACTTTGGTGTCTTCTATAATACGGAAGGTAATGGCACTTATCACAGGATAGGTTCAGACTCCAAGAGATATGCGTTTAATAACACTAGCTTTAAGGATTTTACGGATTTGTATGGTACTGTCAGCAATAACAACTTCTTTTATCTGACAGGTCAGACGGCAAATGCCGGTCCCAGGGTAGAAATCAAGCTTAAGGGCAACAGCCCCACTGCATACGTACCTGGAGCCGATGTCATGAGTGGCAAGTACGACATTCAGGTGGTTCTTGTTCCGTATTGGTACATGACGCTCACGGAAAATGGAACTGTTCTCTCCGATTTTTATAAGAAGGATACCATCACTGTAGAGCAAAATCCGGATTTGGGACCCAACGATACGATCTTTACATATAAGCAGGAAATTGATACTGAATACGTGAAATCGTATGCATCGCAGTTCCAGTACAAGTTCAATGCATCGCTTACCTTTAACAGCGATGGCTCCGAGAAATCAAGACAGAGCTTGGCAAGGAATATTGTCTACGATGGTCAGAAAGTTGACACCATTACGGTTGCTGAGGATTTTGAATTCCCCACTTCCTACAAGAACATGCGTTTCTCCTATCCGGTTCTTACCCTTGAGGGAGCCACTATCTCTTCCGGTGAGCTTAACCCCAAGGATCCGAATGACCCGCGTTTCGTACGTGACATAGTGATAGACAAGATTATCCTTAAGAGAAAGAAATAGCTTGTCCCATAGTAATACGATAGCAGAATTATGAAAAAGATATTCAATAACACATCCCTGCATAGGACTTTGGGTATAAGTCTATGCTTTACGGCTCTTTCTTGTCTTTGCGTGACAAACGTCTATGCCCAAGAGGAAGGCGAGGAAGAAGAGACGGTTGTAGAAAAGAAGGCAGCCAAACCGGAGAAGACATACGAGATGAAGGAGGTACGCGGCATTGTTGTTGACGATGCCACAGGCGAGCCTATGGGCGGTGTCCGCATCCAGGCTTTGGGCTTGGAGAGGTATTCTGTCCTGACGGACGAAGATGGTACATACAAGTTCTCCATCCCCGTGTTCTCCGATGCTGTTTATGTCTATGCCGAAGGCTACAATCCCTTGCAGGTTGCAGTCAAGGACGGCAAGGCAAATGCCAACCTGATTACTACCGACTTCAATGGCAACTTCACCGACGGTACGTCTATCATTTCGCAGAAGACGGCATACATCAACGAGAGCAGCAGTCTTTCTGTCGACCAGGACATCGAGCGCTTGCTCTCCGGTGATGTCCGTACCATCTTGCGCAATGGTATTCCCGGCATTGGCTCGTATATGACCATTCGCGGCGTGACGTCCATCAATGCCAATGCACAGCCGCTCATCATCTTGGACGGCAACATGATAGATCCGCAGTATGACCGTACTACCATGCACGAGGGTTTTTACAACAACCTCCTTGCCGGTATTGATCCGGAAAACATCGAGAGCGTACAGGTTATCAAGAATGGTACGGCGCTCTATGGTGCCAAGGGCGGCAACGGTGTCATCATCATCAACACCAAGCGTGGCAAGAGCATGGCAACGAAAATTGGCGTGCGCATCTATGGCGGCCTGGAATTGGCTCCTAACAGGATAAGCGTCCTTAATGGTGACCAGTACAGCACTTACCTGAGTGACATGGCATCCACGATTAAGAATATGTCTGCAAGCAGTCTCAGCCAGTATCCTTTCTTTGACAAGAGCCCTTCGAACTATTATCGCAAGGTCTTCAGCAACGACACGGACTGGCAGAAGGACATGTACCGCACAGCCTCGACGCAGAACTATAAAATTAATGTAGAAGGTGGCGATGATGTCGGCATGTATGCGCTCTCGTTAGGCTATGCCGATGGTAGTTCTACTGGCAAGGG
>JAFLUV010000157.1 GCA_022508635.1 Prevotellaceae bacterium | reverse complement strand
GAGCAATAGTCCGGCCAGGGTATTAATACATAAGCCCCAGGGTTATATAACCCGAAGCCTCACATATTAATACTTGAAGTCCAGGCATTGATATGCGAGCCTGCCCAGGGAGGGGATTACTTTTAGTTTTTCCTGACAGGATCGCAAGTGAGGTCTACGCCAAGTTTCTTGAATATCTTGCGGTCTACCTCGCCGAGCATGATGGTGGTGTGTGCTTGCAGGCCTGCCAAAGCGGGCAGTTGTGCAAGGGCACGGCGACAATTCTCGTCCTGACGGCTCAGGACGCTGAGTGCCACGAGCACTTCGTCTGTATGCAGACGCGGGTTGCGTCCGCCTAAATACTCTATCTTCGTGCGTTGAATAGGCTCAATGAAGTCCTGCGAGATGAGCTTCAGATTGTGGTCAATACCTGCCAGATGTTTGGTGACGTTGAGCAGGAGGGATGCCGATGTACCGAGTAGCGGTGAGGATGCGGCTGTGATGATGGTGCCGTCTTCCAACTCAATGGCTGACGACGGAACGCCTGACTCTTCCTTCCTGAGCCTTGCCTCGACGGTGACGCGCCGGTCGTCGGTACTGATTTTTGCCTGCTTGAGCAGTAGGGCAATCTTGCTCACTTCTGCATCGTTGCATGCCCCGCAGGCCATTTGGTTCAGTGCCGTGTAGTAACGGCGTATCACCTCGTCCTTGCCTGCCTGCTGGCAGACCTCATCGTCACAGATACAGAAGCCAACCATGTTGACGCCCATGTCTGTGGGTGACTTATAGGGGCATTCGCCATAAATGCCGTCGAAGAGTGCATTGAGAACGGGGAAGATTTCAATGTCACGGTTATAGTTGATGGCCACCTTATTGTAGGCATCCATGTGGAAAGGGTCAATCATGTTCACGTCGCCCAGGTCGGCAGTGGCAGCTTCGTAGGCAATGTTGACAGGATGCTTCAGCGGCAGGTTCCAGATCGGGAAAGTCTCGAACTTGGCATAACCAGCCTCCACACCTCGCTTGTGCTCCTGATAGAGCTGACTCAGACAGACTGCCATCTTGCCGCTGCCGGGACCAGGTGCCGTAACGATGACGAGAGGCCGTGAGGTTTCCACGTAGTCATTGCGTCCGAAGCCCTCTTCAGAGTCGATAAGCTGTACGTTGTTGGGATAACCCTCAATGGTATAGTGGTAGTAGGCACGGATGCCGAGGTTCTCGAGACGCTTGCGGTAGTTGGCGGCACTACTCTGTCCGTTGTAGTGTGTGATGACCACTCCGCTCACTAAGAAACCGCGGTTCTGGAACTCAGCGCGCAGGCGCAGCACGTCCTCATCGTAGGTAATGCCCAAGTCCTGTCGTACTTTGTTTTTCTCAATGTCAAGCGCACTGATGACGATGACTATTTCTGCCGATGAACTTAACTGCTGGAACATACGCAGCTTACTGTCTGGCTGGAAACCGGGCAACACGCGGCAGGCATGGTAGTCGTCGAAGAGCTTACCGCCGAGTTCCAAGTAAAGTTTGCCGGAGAACTGCGCTATGCGCTCCTGGATGTGTTGCGACTGAATGGAGATGTATTTGTCGTTGTCAAATCCGTATTTCATCTTTAGTCTTTTAAGTTGTTTTAGTTTTTCTGGGCACAAAGGTAAAAAGAAAATAAGAATTATTCGCGAAGGAACGGCAATAATTTCGTAACTTTGCAGAAATATAGAAACGATGGTACAAGTAGAGGACTTGATACATAGATACTGCGGGGACAACGCACCGCTGGAGCAGATATTGCTGCAACATAGTACCGACGTGGCACGGCGAGCGTTGAAAATAGCAAAAGCACATCCAGAACTGGGAGCAGACGAGACGTTCCTTTGGGAAGCCGCCATGCTGCATGACATCGGCATTACACGCGTTGATGCACCGGGCATCCACTGTCACGGCACGGAACCTTACATCCGGCATGGCATGATGGGAGCCGAAATACTGCGCCGTGAGGGACTGCACCGCCATGCACGAGTGGCAGAGCGGCACACGGGTACAGGCCTTACGGCAGCTGAGATAGAGCGACAGAACCTGCCACTGCCACATCAGGACTTCACACCGCAGAGCATTGAGGAACAGATAGTCTGCTATGCCGACAAGTTTTACTCCAAGTCGCACCTTGATGTGGAGAAGACACCAGAGCAGGCTATGCGCAGTCTGAAGAAGTTTGGTAGCGAAGGGGTTGAGGTGTTCCGGGCATGGATGGAACGCTTTGAAGGGTAGTTCCGTGCTAAAAAAAGCAAAGAAAGGAAAAAGCAGGAACGATGAGCTCAGAACTATGATATTTTTTTCGTACCTTTGCAAACTGAAAATCACTACGTAGAGTTTGAAGGCAAGGTTATTATCGATACTGACGGTGTGCTACGTTCTTGCATCGCTGGCAGCTCAGCCTGCAGGAGGGGTAGCCTTTTCTATGCAGGACAAGGCTGATACGTTGCTTGCCGACACGCTTCCTTCCTTTTCTGATAGCTTGCTTTTGCAGGCGGACAGCATTGCTTCGCATCCGGACAGTGTCCCTCGCCGTGCCTATACCATATTGCCTGACTCCGTGCCGCAGGACACTGTTCCGCCCGACACTATGCCGAAGAGCAAGAATGCCCTGGATATGCCGGTCACCTATTCTGCAGAGGACTCCATTACTTTCGACTACAGGCGTTCGCGTGCCCACCTCTATGGTGGCAGCAAGGTCAACTACCAGAACTTGGAGCTGGAGGCTGAGCTTATCCAGATTGCCATCGACAGCAGCCTGGTGCATGCCACGTCGCGTACCGACTCTACGGGCGCTGTCATTGGCAAGCCTCTCTTCAGGCAGGGCACGGAGGAATACGAGCCTGACAGTATAAGCTATAACTTCAAGTCGCGAAAGGCCTACATCTCCAACGTCTATACGCAGCAGGGCGAGGGATACATGAAGGGACTGGACGGCAAGCGCGACAGCGTGGGCACCATGTATGTGCAGAAGGCTTACTATTCCACTTGCGATGCGCCGCACCCGCATTTCTACCTGAACATGACGCGGGCCAAGATGCGTCCGGGGAAGGATGTCGTCTTCGGGCCGACCTATCTTGTCGTCGAGGACGTGCCGTTGCCGCTGGCTATTCCCTATGGATTCTTTCCTTTCAAGAGCAAGTACAGCAGCGGCTTCATCATGCCGTCGTACGGCGATGAGACGTCGCGCGGTTTCTACCTGCGTGACGGAGGCTACTATTTTGCCATCAACGACTATGTCGACCTCAAGGTGCTGGGCGAGATATATACCAAGGGCTCGTGGGCTTTGTCCGGGCAGTCGACTTACAGGAAGCGCTATCGCTTTAGCGGCAACGTCTACGTCAGCTACCAGCACACCCAGACGGGCGAGAAGAACATGCCCGACTTTACGGTCTCGAAGAGCTTCAAGCTGACGTGGAGCCACCGGCAGGACGCGAAGGCGAACCCTACGCAGAGCTTTTCTGCCAGCGTCAACTTTGCCACCAGCAGCTATGAGCGCAACAACCTGACGAGCATGTACAACCCCGAGAGCTATACGCAGAGTACGCGCACGAGCAGTATCTCGTACAGCAAGACGTTCTCCGACATCGGGCTGACGCTGAGCGGCACTTTCAACCTCTCGCAGAATGTGCGCGACAGCAGTATTTCCGTCACCCTGCCTACGCTCAACATACAGCTCAACCGCTTCAATCCCCTCAAGCGCAAGAAGATGGTCGGCAAGGAGCGGTGGTACGAGAAGATTGCCCTGAGCTACTCCGGTACGCTGAGCAACAGCATCAACACGAAGGAGAACCTTCTCTTCAAGAGCAGCCTTGTCAGGGACTGGCGCAACGGCATGCGGCACCAGGTGCCCGTGAGTGCGTCCTTCACGGTGGCGAAGTACATCAACGTTACGCCGAACTTCTCCTTTACGGACCGCATGTACACGAACAAGGTCATGCAGTCGTGGGACCAGGAGCGCAATGCCGTGAGCCGCGACACGCTCTATGGCTTCTACAACGTCTACAACTTCAACATGAGTCTCAGCGCCAACACGAAGCTCTACGGCTTCTATACGCCCATGCCCTGGTTCGGCGGCAAGAAGATAAAGACCGTCCGCCACATGGTGACGCCCTCCGTCTCGTTCAGCTATGCGCCGGACTTCAGCAAGCCGCGGTGGGGCTTCTACGACTCGTATGTGCGCACGGATGCCAACGGCAATGTCTCGACCGTGACGTACTCGCCCTTCAGCGGCGGCGTGTACGGCACTGCGGGCAGCGGCATGACGGGCAGCGTGCAGTTCGACGTCTCCAACAACCTGGAGATGAAGCTGCGCTCGAGCCGCGACTCCACGGGCGAGAAGAAGATAAGCCTCATCGACGAGCTGGGCTTCTCGCTGGGCTACAACATGGCGGCCAAGCGGCAGCCGTGGAGCGACCTGAACACGCGCCTGCGCTTGAAGCTGACCAAGAGCTACACGTTCTCGCTGAACGCGGTCTTCGCCACTTACGCGTATGAGTTCGACGAGAACGGCCGCGTCTACGTGGGCGACAACACGGAGTGGTCGAAGGGGCGCTTCGGGCGCTTCCAGGGCATGAGCCAGAACCTCTCCTATACGTTCAACAACCAGACGCTCAGGAAGCTGCTCGGCATGAAGGTCAGGATGCCGGGGCGCTCATCCGCCCGTGACAGTGACGGGGATGACGACGAGGACGACGACGAGACGGACCCGAACATGCAGAACGTCGACCCCGAGCGCAAGAAGGGCATGAGGGGCGCCGAGCGGGAGAGCACGGAGGAGACGGACGCCGACGGCTACCTGAAGTTCCAGATGCCGTGGAGCCTGTCCGTGAGCTACGGCGTGACGATGCGCGAGGACAACAGTGCGACTATCAATCCGCGCACGATGCGCTACCCGTACAAGTTCACGCAGACGCTGAACTTCTCGGGCAACGTCCGCATATCCGAGGGCTGGAACATCAACTTCTCCTCGGGCTACGACTTCAACTACAAGAAGCTGAGCATGACGACTGTCTCCCTGTCTCGCGACCTCCACTGCTTCTCCATGTCGTGCAGCATGGTCATCAGTCCCTACACGAGCTTCAACTTCCTTTTTGCGGCCAAGGCGGGAACTTTGGCCGACGCGCTGCGGTGGCGGAAGCAGAGCTCCTACAGCAGCAACATCGAGTGGTACTAAGGGCCGTTCCCTGCT
>JAFLUV010000156.1 GCA_022508635.1 Prevotellaceae bacterium | reverse complement strand
GCAACGTGTTGCTGCTTGACGAGCCGACCAATGACATTGATGTCAACACGCTGCGTGCTTTGGAAGAAGGTCTTGAAAACTTTGCCGGATGTGCCGTAGTCATCAGTCACGACCGCTGGTTCCTGGATCGTATCTGCACGCACATCCTTGCCTACGAGGGCGACGGCAACGTCTTTTATTTCGAAGGTAGCTACACCGACTACGAGGCGAACAAGCTAAAGCGTCTCGGCTTGGAAGAACCGAAGCGCATCCGTTATCGCAAACTCATGGAGGATTAGTCCTTTTTCCAAAGAAAGGGATAAGAACAAAAACAAGACATGGAGATAATTAAAGACAAAGAGTTCGGCGGCGAACGCCCCCTATACACCTTACATGATGCCCGGCTGGAGCGCGTTACCATCCATCTGGGCGAGTCAAGCATCAAGGAAAGTGCCAATATCGAGGCCTACGACTGCACCTTTCAGGGTAAGTATGTCTTCTGGGAGTGTCGTGGCTTCATAGCTGAGGATTGTCGCTTCGAGACATCAGCACGTTCCTCGCTCTGGTACAGCGAAAATGGTAAATTAGTCCGTTGTCTGGTAGATGCCCCGAAGATGTTCCGGCGCATGCAAGGCATCGACCTCCAAGACTGTCGTTTCACCAATGCGCAGGAAACGCTGTGGGACTGCGACCAGGTCAGCATAAAGGATTGCCTGATAGAGAATGCCGACTATCTGGGCATGCACACTGACAACGTTCACATTGAACGTCTGCATTTGGAAGGCAACTATGCTTTCCAGTACAGTAGGAACATGGAGATAAAGGACTCTCTCCTGAACAGCAAAGACTCCTTCTGGGATACAGAGAATGTCACAATCATCGACAGCGAAATCAACGGTGAATATTTAGGCTGGTACAGCAAAGGGCTCACCCTTATCCGTTGCCATATCACGGGAGAGCAACCTCTCTGCTATTGCGAGAACCTAAAGCTGGTGGACTGCACTTTTGGCGACGATGCAAACTTGATGCTTGAATACAGCACCGTAGAGGCAACCATCAAGGGAGACGTCCACAGTATCAAGAACCCAACCAGCGGGCATATTACGGTAGCTGGACACATCGGAGAAATTATCATTGACGGTAACCAGAAGGCACCTGCCGACTGCACCATCCATGAAGTACACGCAGAGTAAGGATAAACTGCTCTCGCTCATACGCGAAGGCGGCAAGCTTGACACAATATCACAGGTCAAACTCGCCGCCTTGCTCAGCTTTCCCAGCATGATGGCACAGCTGGTGCACATCATGATGCAATACATTGATGCCAGTATGGTGGGTAGTCTCGGTGCACATGCCAGTGCCAGTATTGGATTAGTGAGCACGACAATATGGCTCTTTGGTAGCCTTTGCTCTGCTGTCAGCGTGGGCTTTTATGTCCAAGTGGCACACAAAGTAGGTGCCAACGACCTTGTCGGAGCCCGACAAGTACTCCGGCAAAGTTTCCTTGCATGCATCCTCTTTTCACTAATACTCTGTGGTATCGGTATCAGCATTCATAGCTATCTGCCACATTGGTTAGGCGGAAACAAAGAGATATGCCGCGATGCTTCGCTCTACTTCATGTTCTTCTCCCTGTGTCTACCTTTCTCAATGCTGAACTCACTCTGTTCTGGTATGTTACGATGCAGCGGGAACATGCACATCCCCAGTATACTGAACGTCGGTATGTGCCTGCTTGATATCCTCTTCAACTGGTTGCTCATCTTCCCGACACGCACTTATGGAAGCATTACCATACCCGGTGCAGGACTTGGTGTGGCAGGAGCCGTCTTAGGCACGGCTATTGCTTATGCCATCTGTTCGGGACTAATGTGTTACTTCACTGTCGTGCGCAGCAAGGAACTTTCGCTCCGCCAGGACAGCGGCACCTTCATTCCACAATTGAGCACGATGCGCGAAAGTATCCGTATAGCAGTACCAATAGCTGTGGAACACGTCATCCTGTGCGGCGCGCAGATAGTGAGCACGCTCATCGTTGCACCGCTCGGTACGGTAGCGATTGCTGCCAATAGTTTCGGTATCACCGTAGAGGCACTGTGCTATATGCCAGGCTATGGCATCTCCGATGCAGCTACGACACTCGTCGGGCAGAGCCTCGGCGCAGGTCGTCGCTTACTGGCACGCAGTCTGGGACGCATCACCCTGGGTATGGGCATAGGTATGATGACGCTCATGGCAGTCGTGATGTATACTACATCGCCCGCCCTGATGACGCTCATGACGCCCGACACTGACGTACAGCAACTCACCGTCCAGATTCTCCGCATAGAGGCTTTCGCCGAGCCCATGTTTGCCGCCAGCATTGTCTGCTATGGTATTTTTGTCGGAGCACGCGACACCTTGATTCCCTGCACGATGAACCTGACCAGTATCTGGCTGGTGCGTATTGTCTTGGCGGCAACGCTTGCATCCACGATGGGACTGCGCGGCGTATGGATTGCCATGGCAGTAGAATTATGCTTCCGTGGCATCATTTTCCTTATCAGGTTCCGCAGCAGCAGCTGGCTCAATAAGGCTTCACAAAAGCCCTCAAAAAAATCACTCGAATAAATCGATGAAATCACTCGGGTGATATTATTGAACCACTCAATTAAATGAAACATATATAGTTAATAAACAGTATATAGTTCCTCTTGTCAAAGTTGTCTCTCTCTTCCTACATCAAGCCACAACTGTAACTCCATTCTTTTGGAAAGAGCTTATGTTGTATATCTCTTGGCAGGTTGGACATTTTGGGTGGCGGCTCAAGAGATTTCCTTTGTTTATTATTTCCTTTTAATGTATCCGTCAAGTTGTTTTCTGCATAAAAAGCTGTATCTTTGTGCGCCTAAAGGTAAAAACCATCAATACAATATGTCATGAAAACGACACGTTCTTTTTTGTTCGGTCTGTTGTGCTTATTGTGCCTTACGACCCATGCACAGCAAAAGGCTGGGAGTTTCACCATCGGTGACAAGACATTCCTGTTGAACGGCGAGCCTTTCGTGGTGAAGGCTGCCGAAGTGCACTATCCGCGTATCCCGCGCCCCTATTGGGAGCAGCGCATACAGATGTGCAAGGCACTGGGCATGAACACGCTCTGCATCTACATCTTCTGGAACGCCCACGAGCCTCAGCAAGACCAATTCAATTTCACGGACAACAACGACATCCGCGCCTTCGTGCAACTGGCACAGAAGAACGGCATGTACGTCATCGTGCGCCCCGGCCCATACGTTTGTGCCGAATGGGAGATGGGCGGTCTGCCCTGGTGGCTGTTGAAGAAGAAGGACATCCGCCTGCGCGAACAAGACCCGTTCTTCATGGAACGACTGGAAATCTTCGAGAAGAAGGTGGGCGAGCAGCTGGGTGACCTGACGATTGAGAAGGGTGGCCCCATCATCATGGTGCAGGTGGAAAACGAATACGGTTCGTATGGCGAGGACAAGCCCTACGTGGCTGCCGTGCGCGACATCATCCGCAAGAGTGGTTTTGACAAAGTGGAACTGTTCCAGTGTGACTGGTCGTCCAACTTCACGAAGAACGGTCTTGACGACCTGACATGGACGATGAACTTCGGCACGGGAGCCAACATCGACCACGAGTTCAAGCGTCTTGGCGAGTTGCGCCCCAACAGTCCGAAGATGTGCTCCGAGTTCTGGAGCGGATGGTTCGACAAATGGGGCGGCCGCCACGAAACGCGCGGTGCAGAGGCCATGGTGGACGGCATCACGCAGATGCTGGACCGCGGCATCTCCTTCTCGCTCTACATGACCCACGGCGGTACGAACTGGGGCCACTGGGCAGGCGCCAACAGTCCCGGCTTTGCCCCCGACGTGACGAGCTACGACTACGACGCACCCATCAACGAGGCCGGACAAACCACCGAGAAATACTGGGTGCTGCGCAAGGCCATGGAGAAATACAGCGGCGACTTCAATCCCCAGACGGGCAAGTGGACGGGGGCAAAGAAACTGCCCGCCGTGCCCAAGGAATATCCGACAATCGCCATTCCCGAATTTGAACTGACCCAGTTTGCCCCGCTGCTCAACTGCCTGAACGGCGGCAAGGACGGCCGTCTGCTCACCTTCGAAGAGATGGACATGGGCTGGGGAAGTATGTTCTACGAGACGGCATTGCCCGAAATCCCCGTGCAGAGCATGCTGAAGATGGAGGCGCACGACTACGCACAAGTGTTCATCGACGGCAAGCTCGTCGGCAAGCTCGACCGCGTGAAGCACGAACAAACCCTGCTGCTGCCGGCCGTAAAGAAAGACCAGCGGCTGCAAATCCTCGTGGAGGGCATGGGACGCATCAACTTCGGTCGCGCCATCAAGGACTTCAAGGGCATCATCGGCGACGTGACGCTGACGGCAGAGATGGACAACACCGAGACCACATGGAAGCCTCGCCGATGGACGCACATTGCCATTCCCGACGACTACGACACGGCAGTCAGGGCATTGACCATCGCCACGCTTGCCGAGCGTCCCGACCGCGAACTGAAAGGCATCGGCTACTATCGCGGCTACTTCAACCTGAAGAAAGTGGGCGACACGTTCCTCAACCTCGAAAACTGGGGTAAGGGACAGGTGTATGTCAACGGTCACGCCATCGGTCGCCATTGGTACATCGGTCCGCAGCAGACGCTCTATGTGCCCGGTTGCTGGCTGAAGAAGGGCGAGAACGAAGTGATTGTGTTTGACGTGATGGGTCCGCGCGGCCCGAAAACCATCGAGGGTCTGAAGAAGCCCATCATCGACAAACTGAACCTCGAAGGTCCGCAGACCCACCGACTTGAGGGACAGACTCTCGTCCTCGCGGGTGAGACACCCGTCAAGACGGGTTCGTTCGCCGCAGGCAACGGCTGGCAGGAAGTGAAGTTCGACCAGCCCGTGACAGGTCGCTACATCTGCATCGAAGCGCTGAACAGCCACTGGAATCGCGAATATTGCTGCATCGCCGAGTGGTACATGCTCGACGAGAACGGTCAGCGTCTGTCCCGCGAATCGTGGCAGATAGCCTACGCCGACGACGAGGATGTATCGTCGGGCAACAAGAACGCTGACAAGATATTCGACTTGCAGGAGTCCACCTATTGGTCCACTAACAAAGGCGTACAGTTCCCCCATACCGTCATCATCGACATGGGACAGGACAAGACCATGACCGGATTCCAGTACCTGCCCCGCATGGAAGAGGGTGCGCCGGAGAGCATCAAGGACTATCGTATATACGTGAAGAGCGAAGCCTTCCATAT
>JAFLUV010000155.1 GCA_022508635.1 Prevotellaceae bacterium | reverse complement strand
AGTGTTTCTAAAACTTCGTTTCGTGGAAAAATCAGCCATGAAACCACAAGCTCTAAAGAAGATGGTCATATTGAGATAAAGAAAATGTGTATGTCGTTTTCAAGAGAACGGTCATATAGAGAGATAAAGAATATGCCAAGACAAAGGATTAATAGCAGAAAATGTTCCATAACAAGGAAAATATCAAAGATTGATATGCAGTCTCCCAAAAAAATTGTATCTTTGCGTCGCGAAATAAAATAATTTTAACAATCCCCAGATATGGCAAAAGTAATCAAGTTACGCAAAGGCCTCGACATCAACCTAAAAGGCAAAGCCACGAAGGAAACAGCCAGCATCAGTTGTCCAGGAGAGTATGCACTCATTCCTGATGATTTCTGCGGTGTAAAACCCAAAGTGGTGGTCAAGGAGGGAGATGCCGTTCAGGTCGGGGATGCCTTGTTTGTAGACAAGTTACATCCCGAAGTGAAGTTCGTGAGCCCTGTCAGCGGAATCGTCAGCATGGTAGAGCGTGGTGAGCGTCGCAAACTGCTGAGCATCCGCGTGAAGGCTGACGGAAAGCAGGAAGCACGTCAGTTCTTGAGCTCAGATGCAAAGGGCGATGTCAAGGCTCTCATGTTGGAGAGTGGTCTCTTTGCTTTCCTGCGCCAGCGTCCTTATGACGTTGTTGCAAATCCCGATGACAAGCCGAAGGCTATCTTCGTGAGCGCTTTCAACAGTATGCCCCTGAGCCAGGATTTTGAGTATGTCCTTGCGGGTCAAGAGACAGAGTTTCAGTTAGGTATTTCTGCCTTGGCAACGCTAGCCAAGGTTTATCTCGGCGTAAGCGCAAAGCAAAACGCTAAGGCTCTGACAGAGGCAAAGGATTGTGAAGTGAACATCTTCGATGGTCCTGCTCCGGCGGGCAATGTAGGTGTGCAGATCAATCACGTCAATCCCGTCAACAAGGGAGAAGTGGTCTGGACCATGGGTGCAGAGGAAGTCATTTTCTTGGGGCGTCTTATGAAGAATGGTAAGGTGGATTTCACACGTACCATTGCCTTGGCTGGCAGTGAAGTGAAAGCTCCCAAGTACTACAAGATGATTGTGGGTCAGAAGTTGACAACACTGCTCGATGGCAAAATCCATGCAGATGGCGCTCGCATCATCAATGGCAACGTTATGACTGGCCTCAAGACTACTGCTGAAGGCTTCCTCGGAGCCCATGCCACGGAGGTGAATGTCATCCCTGAAGGCGACCATGCAGACGAAATGCTTGGATGGATCATGCCCCGCTTCAATACCTTCAGTACACACCGCAGCTATTTCAGCTGGTTGCTGGGCAGGAAGAAGGAATACATCATTGATGCACGCGTCAAGGGTGGCGAGCGCCACATGATTATGAGCGGCGAGTACGACAAGGTCTTCCCCATGGACATCTATGCCGGCTACCTCGTGAAGGCTATCATTGCTGGTGATATTGACCGTCAGGAGGCTTTGGGCATCTATGAGGTTGCACCCGAAGACTTTGCTATTGCTGAGTTTGTCGACAGTTCCAAACTGGAGTTGCAGCGCATTGTTCGCGAGGGACTGGACATCCTAAGAAAGGAAAATGCTTAATACATTATATATAAATAGGTTATGAATCCAATAAAGAAACTATTCGATAACATACATCCCTATGTAGAGGAAGGTGGCAAGTTCCATGCTTTCCGATCATTGGTGGATGGTTTCGAGACGTTTGCTTTCGTCCCCAACACCACCAGTCGCATAGGAAGTGTGAACATCCACGATGCTATCGACAGCAAGCGTATCATGAGTTTTGTCGTGATTGCTCTGTTGCCAGCTCTGCTTTTTGGAATGTACAACGTGGGTTACCAGAATGCCTTAGCTTGTGGAAAGCTTGCAGAGGCAACATTCTGGGGCATGTTTTTGTACGGCTTCCTCGCTGTCTTGCCAAAGATAATCGTCAGTTATGTCGTAGGCCTTGGTATAGAGTTCGTCGTAGCGCAGTGGAAAAACGAGGAAATCCAGGAAGGTTTTCTCGTGTCAGGTATTCTCATCCCGATGATTGTACCCGTCACTTGTCCGCTTTGGATGCTTGCTATAGCAGTGGCATTCAGTGTTATTTTGGCAAAGGAAATTTTCGGTGGCACAGGCATGAACATTTTTAACCCTGCGCTTATCACCCGTGCATTCCTGTTTTTCAGTTATCCTTCTGCAATGACAGGAGATGCCACTGTCTGGGTGTCTCAGAACACTATCTTGGGACTTGGCTATAAGGTAACCGACGCTTGCACTGCTGCTACGCCTCTTGGCGAGGCTGCTCAAGCAGGTTTCCAAGGTTTTACTGCCGAGACAATACAGAATGCCATCACAGGTCTAATTCCTGGCTGTATCGGTGAAACCAGTGTTATTGCCATAGCGATAGGTGGTCTGTTGCTTCTTTGGACAGGTGTTGCCAGTTGGAGAATCATGCTGAGTGTTTTTGTAGGTGGTGCTGTAACGGGTTATCTTTTGCAAGCTTTTGATTTGACACATATCCTCTGGTATGAGCACCTCGTACTTGGTGGTTTCGCTTTTGGTGCTGTCTTCATGGCAACGGATCCTGTAACAAGTTGTCGCACAGAGTGTGGTAAATATATCTATGGCCTGCTTATCGGCTTCATTGCTGTGCTGGTGCGTGTCCTCAACCCTGGGTACCCTGAGGGTATGATGCTTGCTATCCTGCTGATGAACCTCTTTGCAAGTCTGATAGACTACTGCTTCGTACAGAGCAACATTAACATGCGTGCCAAGCGCGCCACAATAAAGTAAGGAGGAGAACGATATGAAACTGAACACAAACAGCAATGTATATACTGTCTGCTATGCAGCAGTAATGGTTGTCATTGTTGCCTTCCTGCTGGCATTCGTGGCTTCGTCACTGAAGGAAACGCAGGATGCCAACGTGGAGAATGACACAAAGGGACAGATTCTCACTGCTCTGGGTTATGACAAGGTTATTGATGTGGCTGCCCTCTATGCAGAAAAGGTGCAGGACAATGTCTTTGCCAATGGTAAGCTGAAGGCTTATGAAGGTAGTTTCAACACTACCTACGGCAGTCTCATCAAGAACGGTGAACTGCACGTTTTCATTGCAACGACAGCCAATGGAGAGCAGGCTTATGTGATTCCTGTTGTAGGCCGTGGTCTTTGGGGTGGTCTTTGGGGCTACATCGCGGTGAACGAGGCAAAGGACAAAGTGCTTGGCACATACTTTTATCATGAAAGCGAGACAGCTGGACTTGGTGCTCGCATCAGTGAGAAATGGTTCCAGGACCAGTTCATTGGCAAGCCCATCTTCGATCAGGACGGCAATGTAGTCCTCACTGTCGTGAAAGCAGGTGCTGCTCATCTGGAGAACGAAGTTGACGGCGTGACAGGTGCAACCCTTACCAGCAATGGTGTTGCCGCTATGGTAAAGGACGGATTTACTGTCTACAAAGCATTCTTTTTGGAGGATGCATTCAAGCCTGAAGCTATGAGAAGTTGCTCCGAAGACGATAAACCTGAAGTCGTTGTGTGCAGCAGTACTGAAGATGAGAGTGAAACAACCAATGTTGAACAATAAGTAAAAAGGAGGAAAGAAGATGAGTAAATTGTTTTCCGACGAGAATAAAGCCGCATTCACCAGCCCCCTTAATCTGAACAACCCTATCACCGTCCAGGTGCTTGGTATCTGCTCAGCATTGGCTGTGACCAGTCAGTTGAAGCCTGCCATTGTGATGGGACTCAGCGTGACCGTCATTACGGCTTTCTCCAATGTGATCATATCCCTGTTGCGCAAGACCATTCCCAACCGCATCCGTATTATCGTACAGTTGGTTGTAGTGGCAGCGCTTGTAACTATCGTTAGCCAGTTGCTCAAGGCATATGTTTATGACGTGAGTGTGCAGCTGAGTGTCTATGTCGGCCTTATCATTACGAATTGTATCTTGATGGGTCGGCTTGAGGCGTTCGCCATGCAGAACGGTCCATGGCCTTCGTTCTTAGATGGTATTGGCAATGGTCTTGGCTATGCTGCCATTTTGATTATCGTGGGCTTTGTTCGTGAGTTTTTTGGTTTTGGTACTCTTTTAGGTTACAACGTTATCCCTGAAAGTTGGTATGTCTCAAACGGAGGTTGGTATCAGAACAACGGCATGATGGTGATGCCTGCCATGAGCCTTATCATCGTAGGTTGTGTAATCTGGGCACATCGCTCAATAAACAAAGAGGAGAAGTAATATGGAACATATGATTAGTCTTTTCGTCCGCAGTATTTTTGTGGACAACATGATATTTGCTTTCTTCTTGGGTATGTGCTCATATCTGGCCGTATCTAAGAATGTGAAGACAGCACTTGGTCTTGGCGTGGCAGTTACTTTCGTGCTGCTTGTCACTGTGCCTGTGGACTATGCTCTGCAGACATACGTCCTTGGCCCTGATGCTATTGTGGCAGGCGTTGACTTGACTTTTCTTGCCTTCATCCTTTTCATTGCCGTCATTGCTGGCATTGTGCAGTTAGTGGAAATGATAGTGGAACGCTTCAGCCCATCACTCTATGCAGCCTTAGGTATCTTCCTGCCACTTATTGCAGTGAACTGTGCCATCATGGGTGCCAGTCTGTTCATGCAACAGCGTGTTACGATGGAGCCTACTAACGCTCAGTTTATTGGTGGCTTTGGCGATGCTATTGCCTATGCACTTGGATCTGGTATCGGATGGCTGTTAGCTATCGTAGGTCTGGCTGCTATCCGCGAGAAGATGGCTTACACTGACGTGCCCAAGCCTTTGCAGGGTCTCGGTATTACATTCATTACAGTGGGTCTGATGGCACTTGCTTTCATGTGCTTTTCCGGCCTTGACATCTAAACGAAAAGGAGGATTTCGACAATGGACATGAATTTGATATTAACGAGCATTGGCGTATTCCTAGCAACCATTCTTGTGCTGGTAGCCATTTTGCTTGTAGCGAAAGCTTACTTGTCACCTAGTGGCAATGTAAATGTAACGATAAATGGTAAAGACACTCTCTCCGTTCCTCAGGGTGCTTCCCTATTGAGCACATTGAGTCAGGAGGGTATTTTTCTGCCCTCTGCTTGCGGTGGCAAGGGATCTTGTGGCCAATGCAAATTACAAGTAACATCAGGAGGTGGTGATATCCTTGATAGTGAGAAGGGACATTTCACTCGTAAGCAAGTAAAGGAACACTGGCGCCTCGGCTGTCAGTGCAAGGTCAAAGGCGATCTCCAGGTTAAAGTGGACGATAGTGTAATGGGCGTTAAAGAATGGGAGTGCAC
>JAFLUV010000154.1:3848-5336 GCA_022508635.1 Prevotellaceae bacterium | reverse complement strand
TCCGGGATGCCAAGCTGGCGCGAGGCATGACGCACGTAGACCGTTCGGCGGATTTCGTCCGGAATCACCGCGATGGTCTCCGCCACGCTCCGTATGAGGCGCTCCTGCTCTTCGGGCTCCGCGGCGGCACCGCCCTGCGTGAGCGAGGCCTTGTACGTGACGAAGTCCACCTGCCTCTCCCGCAAGTAGGCGCGGAATTCCTCGGCAGTGTGCTTGCGCGCAAAGCTGTCCGGATCCTCGCCTTCGGGCAAGAGCAGCAGCTTGACGTTCATGCCTCTGGAGAGAAGCATGCCGATGCCGCGCTCGCTGGCGTGTATACCTGCCTCGTCACCATCGAAGATGACGGTGATGTTCTCGGTCATACGGTGTATGAGACTTACCTGCTCCGTCGTCAGCGCCGTGCCGGAAGAGGCGACGACGTTCTCCACACCCTGCTGGTGCATTGCCATGACGTCCGTGTAGCCTTCCACGAGGTAGCAGAGGTCGTTCTTGCGTATCGCCTGCCGCGCCTGGTAGAGTCCGAAGAGCTCTCTTCGCTTGCTGTAGACGATGCTTTCGGGGGAGTTCAGGTACTTTACGGCTACACCTTTCGTCGCAGCATCGAGGACGCGGCCGCCAAAGCCTGCGACGCGTCCGCCAACTGTGTAGATGGGCCAGATGACACGTCCGCGGAACCTGTCGCGCAATTCCCCGCTCTCGCGCCTGAGGCTCAGGCCTGTGCCTACGCTCAGACGCGGCTCCGACTCGTCCTGGTTGTTCAGGAGGTAGCGCTCCTTGTAGCCTTCCTTCAGCGCATCCTTCGAGAAGATTGCCTCCCTCGTGTCCGGACAGAAGCCCACCTGAAAGCGCTCGAGTATGTCGTCCCTGAAGCCGCGTGAGCGGAAATATGCCAGGCCGAGGGCCCGACCGTCCGCGCTCTTCCACAGCTGATTGCGGAACCAGTCGCGCGCCCATTCGTTCAGGATGAGCATGCTTTCCCTGTCACTTCTCGACTGCATCTCCTCCTGCGTCAGCTCCCTTTCCTCGATCTTTATGCCGTACTTGCGGGCAAGGTAGCGCAGCGCATCGGGGTAGGAGAGGCTCTCGTGCTTCATGACGAAGCCCACGGGACTGCCTCCCTCGCCGCACGCAAAGCACTTGCAGTAGTTGCGAGCCGGGGAAACCATGAACGAGGGCGTGCGATCGTCGTGGAACGGACAAAGCCCCTTCAGGTTCGCTCCCGAACGCTTCAGGGCGACAAAGTCCGAAACGACGTCCACGATATTCGCAGCCTCCAGTATCCTCTCTACGGTCAGACGGTCAATCATACACCTTCCATTCTCATATCCTATACCTTATTATATAATATTATACCTTATTATATATACATAAGGCCGTAAAAAAATCGCACACACACCACGCAGCCGTCGCACAGTCTTGCCGCAGTCTCCGTGCAGGCACCATGCAGTTTCCGCGAAATCTTGCCGCAGCTTCCGCGCAGGCACCATG
>JAFLUV010000154.1:0-3748 GCA_022508635.1 Prevotellaceae bacterium | reverse complement strand
CAGGCACCATGCAGTTTCCGCGAAATCTTGCCGCAGCTTCCGCGCAGGCACCATGTAGTCTCCGCAAAATCTTGCCGCAGCTTCCGCGCAGGCACCATGCAGTTTCCGCGAAATCTTGCCGCAGCTTCCGTGCAGACATTCCGTCACGGCATCTCATCATCCTCGAAGTCGAAATCAAAATCACCGAAAAACTCGGGCACCTCACTCTGGAATCCGTCAAGACTCCGCCTGTCCTTCTTCGTCGGCCTGCCCGTACCTTTGGCCCTGTCTACGAAGCCGCTGATCTTGCTCATCTCAAGGAGTTCGTACTGTTCGGGCGGAGTGACGTTCTCCATTACTTCGTGCAGCAGCCTTGCTCCCACGCGCTTCTCGATGGGCTGAAGCACACGGAAGCTGTACGTTACGGGCGGTTTGCGCACACTCACCACGTCGCCCGCCTTGATCATCCGGCTTGCCTTCAGCTGCACACCGCCCATGCTCACCTGACCCTTCTTGCAGGCAGCGGCGGCAATCGTGCGCGTCTTGAAGATACGCGCCGCCCAAAGCCACTTGTCAATCCGCGCTTCGCCGCTCATCGCTCCCCGGACTCCTCGCAGGCCATCCTGCAAATGTTCACCACGGTCATCATGGCCTTCTCCATACTCTGCAGCGAGACAAACTCATGCCTGCTGTGGAAGTTGAGCCCTCCTGCAAATATGTTAGGGCAGGGCAGCCCCTTGAAACTGAGCTGAGCACCGTCAGTTCCGCCACGAATCGGGACGACTTTGCAGAAACCGCACGTGCTCTCTATGGCACGACACGCCAGACCGGTTATCTGCGGTTTGCCCTGCAACTGCGTGAGCATGTTGTAGTACTGGTCGCAAATCTCCGTAGTCACGGTCTCCGCCCCGTATTTCGCGTTCAACTTTTCGGCAATGTCGCGCATGACTTGCTTGCGAAGCTGGAACATCCCGCTGTTATGATCGCGTATAATATAGCTGAGCCAGGCCTCTTCCACCGTGCCGCCCATGCCCGTAAGATGGAAGAATCCCTGGTATCCGTCCGTCGTCTCAGGCCGCTCGTTCCCGGGCATCATGGCGGCAAATTCAGAAGCAATGAGGCAAGCATTCTTCATCTTTCCCTTCGCATAGCCCGGATGCACGTTCACACCCTTTATCAAAATCCTCGCACTTGCAGCGTTGAAGTTCTCATATTCCAGCTCACCTGCCTCGCTTCCGTCCATCGTGTATGCCCACTCGCAACCGAACTTCTCCACGTCGAACAAATGAGCTCCGGCTCCTATCTCTTCATCGGGATTGAACGCAACGCGTATCTTTCCGTGCTTTATTTCGGGATGAGCCATGAGATAGGCCATAGCGGTGACAATCTCTGCAATGCCGGCCTTGTCATCTGCCCCAAGCAGTGTGTGCCCGTCAGTAACAATGAGGTCCTCGCCAATGTGCTCTTTCAGCTCAGGAAACCGGCTGACGGACGAGACAATGTTCTCTTCCTCGCACAACACAATATCAGAGCCGTCGTAGTTCTCGATAATGCGAGGCTTGACATTCGCGCCACTGCAGTCAGGACTTGTGTCGATGTGTGCAATGAAACCTATGGTCGGAACTCCCTCCTTCTCTGTATTGGCAGGCAGGGTAGCATAGACATAGCCGTGCTCGTCCATCACCACCTCGGTCATTCCTATAGAAGCAAGCTCATCGCGCAAATAAGCAGCCAGGACCAATTGCTTTTCCGTACTGGGGCACTGTGCCTCGTTCTCTTCGCTGCTCTGTGTGTCGAAACCGACATAGCAGAGAAATCGTTCTTTTAGTTCGTTGTTCACTTTCTTCACTTATTATTGTAGTTGCACATGGCGAATTGTATGCCGCTCAGTACAAATGCCTTGATGGCATCGCATGCCACAAGTGTCTTTTCGTTTACCGTTTGCTCTTCTTCGGGCAAGAATGTGTTGAGTACGAAGTTGACTTGTGCACCGCGCGGGAAGTCGTTGCCGATACCAAAGCGCAACCTGTTGTAACCTTGTCCGCCAAGTACCTGTGCAATATGCTTGAGTCCGTTGTGTCCTCCGTCGCTTCCGCTTGGTTTGATGCGTATGACTCCAAGTGGAAGGCTCAGGTCGTCCACTATGACAAGCATGTTCTCGACCGGAATCTTTTCCTGTAGCAGCCAATAGCGCACAGCGTTGCCCGAGAGATTCATGTATGTCGACGGTTTCAGGAGCACCAGATCTGCGTTTTTGATGCGCATGTGTGCCACGAAGCCGTAGCGCTTGTCTTCAAAAGCAGTATTGGACGCTCCTGCAAGGGCGTCCAATACTCTGAATCCAATATTGTGGCGGGTGCCATCGTATTCGCGGCCGATGTTGCCCAGTCCGACAATGAGGTACTTCATCTTAAAAACGGAGTTGCTTGACAGCCGTCATTATGCCTTGGCAGCAGCGCTCATTGCGCTTCTGGTCATCTTAACCTGGCATACAACGACGCTGGGGCTGGTTACCATTTCAAGACCTTCGAAGCTGAGCTCGCCTACCTTGATGGTCTTGCCCAGTCCGAGGCTGGTCACGTCGATGTTCAGGCATTCGGGGATGGCTGTGTAGGGAGCGCGTACCTTGAGCTTGCGCACGCTGGCTGAGAGTCTGCCACCGGCTCTTACACCTTCTGCGAGGCCGTTCAGCTTGATGGGCACTTCCATGATGATGGGCTTCGTATCGGTGATTTCGTAGAAGTCGATGTGGAGCAGCTGGTCTGTTACGGGGTGGAACTGAAGCTCCTTCATGACAGCCTTGCACTCCTTGCCGTCAATGTTGAGGTTCACGCTGTAGATGTCGGGAGAATAGACGAGCTTACGGAGCTCTTCCTGAGTGGCGGTGAAGCTGAATGCCTTGGGTAGTCCCTTTTCGTCCTTTGCCTCGCCATAGAGGTTGCAGGGCACTGCGCCTGCCTTGCGGATTTCACTTGTAGCCTTCTTGCCGGTAGCGGTACGGGCTGTTCCTTTTACGTTGATACTTTTCATTGTGTTGTTTTTGTTTGTGTTACTCTAAATTAAGTTCTCTTTTGCTTAATTCGCCATCACACGGCTTCAGAAGCGGCTGCAAAGATACAACATTATTCTGACATGGCAAAGAGTTTCTTGAAATTATAGTTGAATAGTGTGGATTTGACGGAGCATTGCCGGCCACTAAGAACTTTTGTGTACCTTTGCATGCTGATGACATGACGGCTGTTGCCGGTATTCCTTATTGAAGGAACAGAGCAAAGATACAGCAACTTACGCCAATCACGGGAGAGAATGACATACACTATTTATTAATATATGATAATGAGAACGAGGCTACATTTATTTTTGCTTTTTGCATTGTTTGCTGCCACGACCGCACAGGCAGACGTGGAGATTAACGAACAGAACTTTCCGGACGAGAACTTCCGAAACTGTTTGCTTGGGCAAAGCTATGGAGAGGACGGCCTGCTTACGGACGAGGAGATAAAGGAAATTCACGAGCTGGACGTCTCCGGCAATAGCATCAGCAGCCTGAAGGGTATAGGGTTCTTTACCGCTCTGTGGAGGTTGGATTGCAGCAACAACCGGTTGACGGAGCTGGACGTGTCCGGATGCAGGTACCTGAGCCGCCTGGATTGCTCCAGGAATCAGATAAAAGGTGAAGGCATGGACCAGCTTGTCAATAGTCTGACACTCTTACTGTCGCTGGCTATCCGTCCGTTAGTCGTTTACAATAGCACCGCAGGTGACGAGG
>JAFLUV010000153.1 GCA_022508635.1 Prevotellaceae bacterium | reverse complement strand
AGGTCGATGGTCAAGGCGAGGGAATAACCATCCTGAGTAACGGGGTTATTGGATTCTTCCGGCACGATATTGTCATAGACACAAGAAGACATTAACAACCCTATAAACAGGAGTGAGAGGACGTGATATATTTTTTTCGAAGTATTCATTTTTATCAATTTGAACAGGAGTTGTTACTTCCCAGGTCTCTGCCCCGAAATATCAACGTCAGTAGAAACTTGATGCCAGTTAAGGATCTTGACTTCTACACCAAGCCCCGGATTTTTAGGTTCGAGGTTCGGAACTATCGGCTGATCGGGATCATCTACCGGTGTGCCAACAGAGAATATTTGATTGACAGTAAAGGCATACCAGTGATTTCTGACTGCACCATAATCGCCTGTAGCAATCGTAGTCTTTGGTAATCCTGCATTATTGTGTTCTACTGGTACGGCATAATACATGCATCCATCCTTAAAATGACCTGCCATTAGCTCTTGATGCTCGTATGCCAGAGTCTCGTATTTGTCCGGATCAATAGGAGAATAGTTGTCTTTCCCCTCTTTGTCAGTTGTCTTTGTATAGAGGGTTACACCATCGTCAGGGGACAGGTACACCCAGCCGTCACCACCCTTTATTTGAGCCGGCTTCAAGTCGAAATCAGTGCCTTTTGCAAGGCGATAGCTGCCTCCGCTTCCCACATAAAAGTTACCATCGTTAGAGCCAAAAATCCCTTGGTTATCGTCTGTGAGCATCCAATAGGCAAGGTATTCGGCAACATACTCCATATAAGCCTTCTTGCTCCAATAGATGCCATCCATACAGAGTTTGTCGGCAACACCCGTTACAAGACCCGTTTCACTATTGTAACTTGTCACAGCATAGGCGTCATCGAAACCTTTAATAAGAAGCTGAGCCGTAACAATAAGATGGGTGCCTACCCTCAAAAATGCTTTTGAATCAAATGCTTCGGTTAGTTCCTCTTCAGTAGCATTTTCTGTATTACCATTTTTCCTGAACACATCCGTGCTGAAAGTGTTTTCTGGGGAATACTGATGCGGCTCCTTCTGATTGAGAGTACTGAATGGGAAATAGTTCAGTGTGGGATCCTGATTCTGATCCTGTAGTTGTTCTAGAGATTCTAGATTTTCTAGATTTGTCAGACTACCATTTTCCAGTGTAAAAACTTTACGGTATTGGTCGGGATATGTGCCATCACTATAATGGTAACTTTCTGCCCAGTAGTTTCTGTATGGGAGGGTTTGCCAATTCGTGAAATAGGTAGTAGTTGGTTCAATCTTCTTGAAGAGGTACTCGTTCTTTTCAAGGCCATTGACACTCCATCCGGTAATGTTTACTTTCCAACTTCCAGTTATTACCGATACATTCTTGCGATCGCTTACTGACTCACTTCGTACATAGCTATCCACATACCTCAATTCTTCTAGATTGCCTTCTAACGGAAAGTCCTTTCCAGATTCGTATTCCAAAAAGCCTACAGGCACGTATTTTGAGTTTCCTGAAGATTTTGTATTCTCACTGCTATCAAAATAATACAGATTATCACTATCAGACTTCTTTTTAAATAAGACGGTATATTTTGATTGAGTCCTCTCCACATACATGGCAAACGGGTCTTCAAGAGCTTCCGCCTTAGTCTTGTGCAAATGTTCTTTCAAGGTGCTTCTATCGGTAGCAGCATCCACGCTGCCACCCTTCACGACCATAGAAGATGACATGGTGAAGTATTGCTTACCATCTGCATTAAGATATAAAAACTTGGTAGCATCTGCGTATGATGAACGTGCTATTACGTCTTCGTCAGACATCTTAATGGTCTTGACAGCAGCATCATAGTCTTTTGCCGCGTTTAACTTTACCCTGACAGAAGGACTTGCATTTAAGACTACCAGGACTTTGCTGATATCCTTTCTAAGCACATCATTTTCATTGAGAGTCGCAACAAACAAGGAATAAGATGAATTATCACTTTCCTGTTCAGGATTCTCTGTATCTTCAGGCAAAAAAGGCTTTAAATGTAATAAGTCTCCTACCTTCTCGTCGTTTTCATCAAAAAGCATAATGAAATTAGGCATGCCGTTCTCATAATTGGCATAGATTGCCTTTTCTTCATTAAGACCTTTATTGAAGATATCGCCGTCAAAATCGCTATCGAAAGAAGCTCTTGTACCAAAAGATGTATTATCGGCAGCATCATATAACTTAATAGCCATATAGTACGACACTGTCTCATTGTCGGAGACCTTGTCATCGGTGTAGTCTACCACATCATCTGCTGAACACGATGCAAGTACTACGCCCATGCAAATGGCCGTTGCGCTACAGATAGCGAAGAGGTTGATATGACGTTTGAAATATTTAAGCATGCGTATCATTTCAGCCCTTCTTCATGAAAAACGACTCTCCATGAGTTAATATAGATTTCTGCTGCCAACCAGCCTTCAGCACCGTTATCGAGATAAATCATCACTTCGTAGTCTGACCTTCTATCAAGATATTCCTGGTCGTCGCTTATGACATGGATGTTGTTGTTGGCATCCTTATACTGCTGGCTGCGGAAAGTAGTGGCCCATTTCACGATAGGGATAGAGTAGACTATCTCGCCCGTGGCATTGTCATAGATATTGATTCTCGGGTCACGGTCTTTCATAAGACGCCCCGTAGAGATCTCCGCCATGAAGAAATTGAGGTTGTCGCCTTCTTCTGCATCGCTGTCTGCCTTGGTGCCTGCGATGTCTATCGAGCCTGAGCGAACATGCCAGGGACGATACTCGATGTCCTCGTCCTCCTTGAGCGAATTGTCGTATGCAAGATAGCCATTGGCTTCGCTCATGGTCACCGTAAACATGTCGGTGGTAAGGGGTTCGCCGGAAACATGCTGCATGGAGAGAACGATGTTGTTGATATCCTTGACCAGATGCACGGTCACTACGTGCTCGCCCTCCTCGTCGGGCAGTGATGCCGTAGCCTTACCATAGAACAGGGCATTCAGCAGCTTGTTCTGGAAAGCCTGCTGGCCTTCATACTGCCGCTCCATGCGACATTCGAGTTCTTCGCGGCGAGAGACAGACTGCCGGAGGGTGAAAAGGTTCTCCTGATTGTTTTCCAGTCCGCACCATGCTACGAAGTCATACGTGCCGGGCTTAAGGTCAACGGGCATTCTATACCCCGGGGCAGACAAAGCTGCCATGTCGTTCTCCCTGTACGTGCCTACGAGATTGCCTGTGGCGGAATCGAAGACATAGAGCACAACGGAAGTTGCATTCGAGCCAAACGTGTCGTGCCACTCCATGTTCATATCATAGACGTACTGGACATAGTAATACGGGTTACAATCTCCTTCGTAGTCGAACACCAGATGGCTGTCTCCGCACGAAGTAAATGCCATGGCCGCCAATAGCGAGACTATGCAAGCCCGGAGCTTAACCGCATGTATGGAAAATAGTTTCATGTTGTTTTTTGTTTTTTCTTATCATCTCGCGAACTTTGCCGCCTCACGGAGATTTTCAATGATTGCGGGATCTGCCTGCAATCCCATAGCCTGTGCCTGGTCTACGAGACGGATGGCATTGTCAAAGTCACCTTGCAACCCTGCCAGCACACCGCGTGCATAGATAGCCTTGGCTCCACTGCCAGCCTTTGCAAGATACTTCTCTGCATTGGCATAGTCTTTGCGCATCATGGCCGAATTGGCAGCATTAATGTTGGCAGCCTCATCGTTGGGATACATCCTCACAGCCGTCTCAAACACCTCGTTGTATTCGTCGGATCCCGGCTCGAGGCTTCCTGCAAGGAGATACATCTCGTTGAGCGACAGCTTCTGCGGAGCAGTGCGCATCACCTCTGCTATCTCCTTCACGTCGGAGAACTGACGGATCATGTATTCTATCACATAGTCGGAGTGGCGGAGAGCCGGGTATACATTCCTGAGAAGCCAGTCGTATTCCTCCGGGAAGTCTTTCTTTATCCTTGAATTCCTTTCGTAAGACTCTATGTCGCTGTTTACGAGGGCAAGTATCTCGTCCCTGTGTGCGATATTGCTGCTCTCGAGCCATTCACGAAGGCCGGGCCAGTCCACGGGGTTGTAGTCGGTTTTGATGAAATCATCGGGGAAGTTGTAGAGGTTGCTCACATACTGCTTCAGGGCGATGGTACGGTTTTTGGCAAGGTAGACATTGTTGTCGTAGGGACCTTCGGGTGATGCAGTACCCTTGATGAAGATTGAAGTAACGGTGATATCCTTGTCGTTCTTGACAGAGTCTATGGTGGCAATAATCTTGCCGAGCTCGTGTGTGTTATTGCGATACTCCGGATAGATCACGATTTTATTTACCGGGAAGTCAACGAAAGCCCTTCCTTTTATCTCGCGCGTCTTGATCTGCTCTGCCACTGCCTCCTGGAACAAGAACACGGGCTTGTATATTACGTCGCGGTATCCAGCCAAGTCGGCGAGCGTCTCCGTCCCTGCATTACAACCTGCACATCCGTAGTCGGCACGCATGAGAATCAGCTGTGATCCGTTCATCCATTCCTGATAGGGGAAGTTTTCGCGGTACTCAAACGCCGGCATGTCCTTTGCATAGCGGAGAGATGTCTGCTCATTGCCATTGACAGGCTTTGAGCCACTCCTTTCGAACTGGTACCAGCGTATGCGACCGTACACGCCAACGGCGGGCAGCATAAGCGTATCGGCATCATTCACCACCATAGGAGTAATCACGGTGGCCTTGTTCATACCCAAGTCAAGGACGGAAAGGCCAAGATCCATGGCGACAGACATGAGCGAGCCGTTGCGCGTCATGGAAACTTCTGAAACCAGGATGTCGGAAGTCACATCGGCAGCCTTAGCCGTGAAGCAGGCAGCAGCCATAACTCCCGCAAATAGATATCTGTACAATCTGCTTATAACAATCATTCTCTTCATATTCTTCTATATCTATCCCTTGAAAACATAGGATTCCAGAACCTAAAATATATACTCCAACATTAACGCCACCTTCGTGGGTCCAAAATAGTTGTGAGGACGGTCGCTTTCGATCTTCTTGCCACAATTCTGGCAATTATACTTATCGTAGCGCGTATAGATCCATCCGATGCCGATTTCGGCCTCGAAGTTCCAATGTCTGCTGAGCACCCAAGAATATCCGTATGCAATACCTGCACCAGCAGCCCATCCCTGATAGCGATAGTCCGTAAGCTTTGAGAAATCGCTTCCGAGGAAGCTAATGTTGTTGCGGATGTTACCGAAGTTGTATTGGCCGCCTATGGCGTGAACCCCTAAGAAATGTCCGGCGAACCTGTCACAAAACCAATACCGCAGCTCCGGCTGGAGTAGCCAGTGCTTCCACTTGTGCTGGTTTACATCCCAAAAGTTTACCTGACCTGCAAGATTGAATGTCCACTTCGGAGCAAGCCCAATCTCTACACCCAATTCCGGTGAGAGCAGTGCATCCGACACTAAATTTGTTTTGATAGCGACGTTTTGTCCCTTTGCTCCGACAGC
>JAFLUV010000152.1 GCA_022508635.1 Prevotellaceae bacterium | reverse complement strand
TCTCTTCGGGCACGGAGTCACGCTCCATGCGCAGCTTGGCAGCAGCCTCGTCCATGAGGTCGATAGCCTTGTCAGGCAGGAAGCGCTCGGTGATGTAACGCTGTGAAAGCTGTACGGCAGCTATAACTGCATCGTCCTGAATGCGTACCTTATGATGGTTCTCATAGCGTTCCTTCAGACCGCGCAGGATACTGATGCCAGAGAGCGTATCCGGCTCATCGACCATGACCGTCTGGAAGCGTCGCTCCAGAGCTTTATCCTTCTCAAAGTACTTTTGGTACTCATCAAGCGTCGTAGCGCCGATGCTCCTCATCTCGCCCCGTGCAAGAGCAGGCTTCAGGATGTTGGCAGCATCCATTGCACCGTCGCTCTTACCAGCTCCAACCAGGGTGTGTATCTCGTCAATGAAGAGAATGATGCCCCCGTTGCTTTCCGTCACTTCGCGCACGACACTTTTCAGTCGCTCCTCGAACTCGCCCTTGTACATGGCACCGGCTATGAGTGCACCCATGTCAAGGCTGTATAGCTGCTTGTTCTTTAGGTTCTCGGGCACATCACCGCGCAGGATGCGGTGAGCAAGTCCCTCCACGATAGCTGTCTTACCCGTACCAGGCTCGCCGATGAGAATAGGATTGTTCTTCGTGCGACGTGAGAGAATTTGTAGCACACGACGTATCTCATCGTCACGCCCGATAACAGGGTCAAGTTTTCCAGCCCTTGCCTCGTCCACAAGGTTACGGGCATACTTTTGCAGGCTTTTTTCTTCTGTTTGCTGATGTTGGTTGTTCTGTATCATATCTTTATCTCCTTCCATGTTTTATGAATTTGTTTCGCTCCATATCATACAAACAGCGTGCAAATGTCTGTTTCATCGTGCTAACATGTCAACTGCAGATGCCCAAAGCCTCATTTCGAGGACAAAATCCGACAAAGTGACGCGAAAAAGGACAAGATGGCTAATGAAAAAGCGCCTCGCACTTATCATTGAAGCACAAGGCGCTTTCTTTCCATACTACTCCTGCTTGATTTCCTTAAAACTCTGCGTTCCTTGGGGTTCTGGGGAAAGGAATAACGTCGCGGATGTTCTGCATGCCAGTGATGAAGAGGATAAGGCGCTCGAAGCCGAGGCCAAAGCCAGCATGCGGACAGCTGCCGTACTTGCGGGTGTCAAGGTACCACCAAAGGTGTGACATATCCATTTCACGACGCTTGATTTCAGCCATCAGCTTGTCATAACTCTCCTCACGAACACTGCCACCAATGATTTCGCCGATTGAGGGGAAGAGCACATCAGTACCCTGCATGGTGGGACCCGGGGCAACAGAACCCTTGTAGCCGACAGAGGCTCCATCGGGAGAATCGACGGCCACGGGAGCATTCTGCTTCATGTAGAACGACTTGAAGGAACGGGGATAGTCGGTCATAATGACTGGCTTCTTGAAGTATTCCTCCACGAGGTAACGCTCGTGCTCGCTTGCCAGGTCGTCACCCCACTCGCAAGGAAACTCAAACTTCTTGCCGTTCTCCTTGGCTTCCTGCAGGATGCGGATGCCCTCAGTATAAGGCAGACGGACAAAATCCTCCTTCAGGACACCTTCCAAGCGCTCAATGAGTCCTTTATCTACCATCTTGTTGAGGAACTCCAGGTCATCCTTACAGTTGTCGAGCGCCCAACGAACGCAGTACTTGATAAAGTCCTCTTCAAGTTCCATCAACTCTTCCTGGTCAAGGAAGGCAACCTCAGGCTCTATCATCCAGAACTCAGCCAAGTGGCGGGGCGTGTTGCTATTCTCAGCGCGGAAGGTCGGACCGAAGGTATAGATAGCCCCGAGAGCCGTTGCACCAAGCTCGCCTTCGAGCTGGCCGCTGACGGTGAGAGAAGTCTGCTCACCGAAGAAGTCATCGTCATAGATAATCTTGCCCTGCTCGTCCTTCTTCAGGTCGTAGAGGTTCTTGGTTGTCACCTGGAACATGTTTCCGGCTCCCTCGCAGTCGCTTGCCGTAATGAGCGGTGTGTGGAAATAGAAATAGCCATGCTCATGGAAATAGGTATGGATGGCCATTGCCATATTGTGACGGATGCGCAGGATGGCACCAAAGGTATTGGTACGGGGACGCAGGTGAGCCACGGTGCGAAGGTATTCCCAAGAGGCACCTTTCTTCTGGAGCGGGTAGGTATTGTCGCAATCGCCAAGGATTTCGATGGCCGTGGCCTGTATTTCACTGGCCTGTCCCGCAGCAGGACTCTCCACGAGCTTACCGACTACGCTCAGGCAGGCACCAGTCGTAATACGCTTAAGCGTTTCTTCCTGGAAATTGGCCTCGTCGCCTACAATCTGTACATTCTTGATGGTGCTACCGTCGTTCAGGGCAATGAAAAAGATGCCCTTTCCGCCGCGCTTTGTACGAACCCATCCCTTAACACAAATCTCACTTCCGTATGCCGTACACTTAAGTGCGTCAATAACTTTTGTCCTTTTCATGATTTCTTACTGATGTGTTCAATCATTCAAATGCTCCCATGCGCAGCATGTTTACTTCCCTCTCCGTGAGGAAGCGCCAGTCGCCGCGACGGACATTCTTCTTGGTCAGGCCTGCAAAGTAGACGCGATCGAGACGGACGACCTTGTAGCCAAGGTGCTCGAAGATGCGACGCACGATACGGTTACGACCGCTGTGTATTTCAATGCCCACCTGCTTGCAGTCTGTCTCGCTGGCGTATTCTATGGCATCGGCATGTATCTCGCCGTCTTCCAGCTCGATGCCTTCTGCTATCTGACGCATGTCAGCTGCCGAGACGTTCTTGTCGAGGTGAACGTGGTATATCTTCTTCTTGAGGAACTGGGGATGCGTGAGCTTCGCGGCGAGCTCGCCGTCGTTGGTAAGCAGGAGCACGCCTGTGGTATTGCGGTCGAGACGGCCTACGGGATAAATGCGCTCGCGGCAAGCTCCTTTCACGAGATCCATCACAATCTTGCGGTTCTTCGGGTCGTCACTGGTCGTCACGTAGTCCTTGGGCTTGTTGAGCAGGACGTAGACTTTCTTCTCGATGTTGACCTGCTGGTCATGGAAGAGGACGACATCGGAACGCTTCACCTTTGTGCCAAGCTCGGTGATAACATTTCCGTTGACCTTTACGACACCTGCCTCGATGAAGCCGTCCGCCTCGCGGCGACTGCAAACGCCTGCATTGGCAAGGTACTTGTTGAGGCGGATTGGTTCGTTGGGATCGATGTGCGTTTCGCGATACTCTATCTGTTTCTTCATGCTGTACTTGGCATGAGGGTTATAGCCTGCCGTGCGCGGACGATAGCCGGCTCTGGTTCCCCTTGGAGCATATTCTTCACCTTCGCGATTGTAGCGAGGACGAGGCTGGTAGCCACCTTCACGCTGCTGATAGCCGTCTTCACGATTGTAGCGGGGACGAGGCTGATAGCCGCCTTCGCGCTGCTGGTAGCCGCCTTCGCGATTATAGCGGGGACGGGGCTGGTAGCCACCCTCGCGCTGCTGATAGCCGCCTTCGCGATTGTAGCGGGGACGGGGCTGGTAGCCACCCTCACGCTGCTGGTAGCCGCCTTCATGCTGACGATAGCCTCCCTCACGCGGCTGATAGCCTCCATCGGGTCGCCCTGTGCTGTAGGCACTGCGGCTGATGCGGGGACGCATGGGACGGTTCTCGCCATTGTTTCTTTCGTAATTGTCACCCTGAGGACGGTAGCCGTCCCGGCGACCGCTGTTCTCTGATTCGGAGAATTGTTCTCTCCAGTTTTCTTCGTTGCTCATAGCTTTTCAGATAAAAGTGTTCTTATTTCGTTATTCTTATTTTTTCCCTGTCCCTTCCCTCTCGGATGGAAACGGGGACCTGTTCAGATTCCTGTATATGTATATGGTGTGACGGCACGCAGTTCTTCCTTTACGGATTCGCTGACGTCAAGCCCTTCGATGAAGTCCTTGATTGTTGCCTCGTCTATTCCCTTGCCCGTGCGGGTGAGAGCCTTGAGTGCCTCGTAGGGATGGGGATATGCTTCGCGGCGGAGGATGGTCTGTATGGCTTCGGCGCATACTGCCCAGCAGCCTTCCAGGTCGCGACGGATGGCTTCCTGGTTGAGGACGAGCTTGCGTAGTCCCTTCAGGGTGCTCTGTATGCTGATGAGCATGTGTCCTATGGGTACGCCGACGTTGCGAAGCACGGTGCTGTCCGTAAGGTCGCGCTGCAGGCGGCTGACGGGCAGCTTCTGGCTTAGGTGCGAGAGGATGGCGTTGGCTATGCCGAGGTTACCTTCAGAGTTTTCGAAGTCGATGGGGTTTACCTTGTGGGGCATTGCGCTGGAGCCTACCTCGCCTGCCTTTATCTTCTGGCGGAAGTATTCCATGGAGACGTACTGCCAGAAGTCGCGGTCCAGGTCGATGATGATGGTGTTGATGCGCTTCATGGCATCGAAGATGGCGCCGAGGCAGTCATAGTTGCTTATCTGTGTGGTGAACTCTTCGCGTTCCAGGCCGAGGCTTTCGCTGACGAAGCGCCGTCCGAACTCGCGCCAGTCCTGCTGCGGATAGGCTACGTGGTGGGCGTTGAAGTTGCCCGTGGCTCCGCCGAACTTGGCCGTGACGGGACAGGCGCGGAGCATGTCGAGCTGGCGTTGGAGGCGGTAGGCGAACACCTGCACTTCCTTTCCCAGGCGTGTGGGACTGGCAGGCTGGCCGTGTGTCTTGGCGAGCATGGGCACGTCCTTCCACTCTTCGGCATAGCTGGCGAGCTGGGCGATGAGCTCCTCTATGAGGGGATAGCAGACTTGCTCCAGGGCTTCCTTCAGGCTCAGGGGGACGCTGGTGTTGTTGATGTCCTGGCTGGTGAGGCCGAAGTGGATGAACTCCTTGTAGGGGTCGAGGCCGCCGATGCGGTCGAACTGCTCCTTGATGTAGTACTCCACGGCCTTGACGTCGTGGTTCGTGACGGCCTCTATGTCCTTGACGCGCTGTGCGTCCTGTTCCGTGAAGTTGCGATAGATGTCGCGGAGGCGGTCGTCACTGACGGGGAAGCCCTGCAACTGGGGCAGGGGCAGGTGAACAAGGGCGATGAAATACTCCACCTCTACGCGGACGCGGTAGCGGATGAGTGCGTATTCCGAGAAATAGGCCGCCAAGGGCTCTGTCTTGCTTCTGTATCGTCCGTCCACGGGCGAGACGGCTGTCAGCATATCCAGTTCCATATATGCAAGTGTATCGTGTCTATATAATACTATATAATTATATAATGTATAAGGCTTTCACCTGAGAAACGGCTGCAAAGGTACGAAAAAAAACCGAAATGCAAAAGGAATGCGAAAGTTTTCTGCCGCTTTCCGTCCGGAGGCATGCCTTTAGAGTTTGTCCGGATTCCTTTGCAGATTGCCGCAAAAAGCCTATCTTTGCAGGGAAAACCAAAAACTTGACCTTTATGGAAAAGAATTTCGACTTCAAGCAGGTGCCCAACGGATGGGCTTTGTGCTTCCTTGACGCATGCGACCGCAAGGCAATGACACCGCCCGTGAAATGCAGCACATAAGGGAAAATAATTCAGCGAAAGACGGCACGTCCCA
>JAFLUV010000151.1 GCA_022508635.1 Prevotellaceae bacterium | reverse complement strand
ACGAAATCCTATTTTGTGGCTGACAAAATCCTATTTCGTCGACTACAAAATCCTATTTTGTGCGGCACGAAATCCTATTTTGTCAACGACGAGTGATACATCCGTCAAAAACTACTCCAAAATCCCTCGAAAACGGGTCTTTGAGCCGTCATCGACTATGCATATATGCGTCTTTATTCATGCATATATGCATTACGGACTGCACATAGATGTATAGGCGACTGCACATGAAGTCCTCACGGGGCGATGCGGCAGGAGATTCGTCCTGCTGAGGCTCTCCGTCGCTACGATGCGGCGGGGCGATGGGCAGGGATGAGGCGAGGGTTGCCGTATACAGAAAAGAGGATGCCCCGGAGTCGTAGCTTCGGGGCACCCTCTGTCGGGGATGATATATGTGCCGGTCGTAGGGTTCCGGCGCAGGGTCAGGCCAGCGGACCGGAAAGGGCGGTGCCCCTCAGCAGGTCGGCTATGGGCATCCGCTTCTTGCCCGCAAGCTGCACTTCGTCGAGGGAGAGCAGCCCGTCCGGCAGGACTATGCGGACGAAGGTCTTGCCGTCGGTCAGCAGTGAGCCGGTGTCCGGGCAGGTTCCGCCGCCGGCGAGGGCAGGGGAGCCGTCGGCTGCGGCAGCAGGGAGCGGGTCGTGTACCGACGCACGGTACACCTTCATCTCCGTCTCCTTCCCGTTGGCCACTACCGGCATCCAGGCGGCAGGGTAGGGACTGAGCCCCCGGACGAAGTCGCAGGCACTCTTTGCCGTATGTTCCTGCCAGCGTATCCGGCACGTTTCCTTGAAGATCTTGGGGGCGGGGCGCAGCGCTTCGTCCGTCATGAATGCGCTCTGGTCGATGGCTTCCGCACGCCCCTCCTCGATGAGGCGGACGGTACGGACTACGAGCTCGGCGCCCTGCATCATGAGGCGGTCGTGGACGTCCTCGGCGCAGTCGCCGGGAGCTATGGGAGTGCGCTCCTGCAGGATGATGCGACCCGTGTCGATCTGCTCGTCAAGGAAGAAGGTTGTGACGCCCGTCTCGGTGTCGCCGTTGATGATGGCCCAGTTGATGGGGGCTGCGCCGCGGTACTGGGGCAGGAGGGCGGCGTGGAGGTTGAACGTGCCCAGGGGCGGCATGCCCCACACGACCTGCGGCAGCATGCGGAAGGCAACGACCACCTGCAGGTCGGGCTGCAATGCACGGAGCCCGGCAAGGAACGCTTCGTCGCGAAGCTTCTCGGGCTGTAGCACGGGGATGCCCCTCTCGACGGCGTACTTCTTGACGGGACTGGCTTGCAGGACGTCGTGGTGTCGGCCGACGGGCTTGTCGGGCATCGTCACCACGCCGACCACGTTGCAGCCCTCTTCGACGAGTCTGCGGAGCGACTGCACGGCAAAGTCCGGCGTGCCCATGAAGACGATGCGAGGCTTCATCATTCGTGTCGTAGGATTTCGGTCGGTCAGTTCTTGAGCTCCTTCACGTATATGTTGCGGAAATAGCAGCGGCTGCCGTGGGCCTGCATCTCGATCTGCTCGCGGGGGAAGATGGGCTGCTTGCGATCCCAGTAGTTCTCCAGCACCACGTTGTCCACGACCTTCACGCCGTTGAGCCATACCGTAACCGTCTCGCCCCGCATGACGATGCGGAAGGTGTTCCACTCGCCGAGCTTGTTGTCCTCGACGCTTGTCGGTTCGGAGGGGTGCTTCTGGTTGTTGTAGAGTCCGCCCGAGCCGACCTGCGCGCCGACTTCCTTGCGGCGGATGTCCCATATCTGCACCTGCGGGGCACCCCTGAGGTAGACGCCTGCGTCAGGCTCCTTGCCGTTGGGGTCGAGCTTCCAGTCGACGAGCAGCTCGAAGTCGGCATACTGCTTCACAGTGCAGATGTTGTCCCATCCGTTTCCTATGTAGAGCAGGTTGCCGTCCTCCACGATCCAGTCGCGACGCATCAGCTCGTCGGCCTTCTCCTGTGCCGCAGCAAGCTGCTCGCTACTCATCTTGGCACGCGCGATGGGGTTCTCCACAAGTCCCTTCCAGCCTTCCAGGTTCCTGCCGTTGAAGAGAGAGACGAAGCCCTCCTCCTCCTTGTCGGCAGCATTGAGCCAGGCCAGCGCCTGCTTCCTCTGCTTCTTGTCGATGAGGGCAATGGCATATGGGAGCATCTCGCGGATCTCCTTGCCGTTGTACTCGGGATGAGCAGAGAGGATGGTCCAGAAGGCCTTGGCCGCAGCCTTGGCAGTCGCCAGCTGCTCATTGCCCAGCTGCGAGGCAGCAAAGGTAAGTGCCTGGTAGGTTCCAGCCTGAGCCATGAGCGACAGAGCCGACTCTCGCTGCTGCTGGTCGTTGGTCTGCTCGAAGATGTGTCGCAGATAGATGACCTGGTTCTCCGGGGTCAGCTCCTGTGCCCTGAGCTGTAGGAAAGCGCAAGGAGCAAGGAGCAGCATGAATAGGAATGTAAGACAATGTTTCATAGTGTCAGTGTTTAAGTCTTGGGTTTATAATGTTTAAGTCTTGGGTCTACAACGTATAGGTCTTGTGCCTATAGTGTTTAAGTCTTGTGTCTATGGCCTATATTATATATAATGTATGGGGCGTCATGCAGAAAAGGGGGGCGTGCCAGTCCCGACACGCCCCTCTCTTTCTCAGTTCAGATGCAGGACGAAGGGAATCATCCTGCACTACTCCTCGCAAAGCTCGGTCAGTATGCCGCACGTGCTCTTCGGGTGAAGGAATGCGATGTTCAGGCCGTCGGCACCCTTGCGCGGAGCCTTGTCGATGAGGCGAATCTCCTTGCCCTCGCACATGGCCAGTGCCTCGCTTACGCCGTCCTCAACCTTGAAGGCAACGTGGTGTATGCCGCGGCCGCCGTTGTCGAGGAACTTCTGCACGGTGCTCTCGGGACACGTGGGCTCCAGGAGCTCCAGCTTCACCTCGCCGACCTTCAGGAAGGCAGTCTTCACCTTTTGGTCCTCTACTACTTCTGTCTTGTAAACTTCCAGGCCGAGGACGTCCTGGAAGTAGGGCAGCACAGCGTCAATGCTCTGTACGGCGATGCCCAGATGCTCAATGCGTGAAATCTTCATGATGTTGTTATTAGTTATGTTTTAGTTTAGGTATGTCGCTAAAGCGCTGCAAAGATATGCTTTTTTTCGTGAACTGCAAAGCGCGCGCACCTATTTTTACAGCTCTATCAGCACGCGGGCATTTATCATGCGGCCGGTAAGGTAGTTGGGCACGGCGTACTGGTGGTTGCTCACGTCGGTTATCCAGAAGTAGCTGCTCACGTTGTCCAGGCCGAAGATGTTGAAGCAGTCCAGGCCGAGCCAGATGTTGCGCAGGTACTTGGCACGCCTCAGGTGACGATCCTCGTTGTCAATGAGACGGTAGTTCATGCCAATGTCGAAGCGACGGTATGCTGGTGCACGGAAGGCATTGCGCTCCAGCCCCGTATGCGGCGGCCCGAAAGGCAGGCCGTCGGCAATGGTTGCCTTGAGGTTCATCTTCCACCGTGTAGTGCCCGGGAAATAGTCACTGAAGAAAAGGTTGACGTTGTAGCGCTGGTCGGTAGGTTGTGGTATGTTGCGTCCGTTCAGGCTCATGTTGGCCTTCATCAGGCCGAAGCTGACCCATGAGTCTGTACCCGGAACGAACTCTCCGTAAAGCTTGAAGTCAGCTCCCACGACGTAGCCCGTAGCGAGGTTGTTGCCATAGTAGACAATCTTCAGGTTGTCCACATTGTAGGGATTGAGCTTCCACTGTGCCTTGTAGTAGGCTTCAGCCGTGAACTTGAAGGGACGGTTCGCAACCTTGAACTTGTACTCCATGCCCGCCACGACTTGGAAGGATCGTTGCGACTTGATGTTCCGGTTAAGCTGGACAATGGTGTTGCCCGCAATGGTGACGGTATCGCGCAGTTCCTTGTAGAAAGGGCGCTGGTTGTAGAGTCCCATGGCAAGGCGGAAGGTAAAGTTATCGTTTGCGGCAGGAACGAAGCCAAGGCTGGCACGCGGACTGAAGAGCCACTCCTTGTTCCAGCTCCAGTAGCTGAGCCGCATGCCATAGTTGAAGCTGAGAATGCCAAGCCTGCTTTCCCTGCGGTAGGTATCCTGTGCGTACAGCTCCAGATGGTTGGCATCGATGGAATTGGCAGCACGCATGTTGTAGATGACTTGCAGGTCGGTACCCGTGTGAGGCACGCTGTAGCCACTGCTGTCCCGGTACTCCCACTCACTGCTGTTCTCGCGTACGTTCTCATGTTTCCATCCGATGCCAGTCTGCATCTGGTGGCTTCCTTTCTTCAGGTCGTAAGCGAGTTTCACGGCCTGGACGGAACTGTAGAGGAAGTTTCGTGCGTGTTCCATGTAGGAGCCTACGCCCAGTTGTTCGTCACCGTTCGTCTCGTTGAGCCAGTATTGTCCCTGAATGTCGTATGTCTCCTTCTCCCGGTTGCTGAAGGCAGATGCCGTGAGGCTCAGTGCTCCCGACCTGCCCAGGCGCCTGGCCGCTCTGACTGTACCGAAGGCCGTCTGGAACTGGTCTTCCTCCTTGCCGTCGAAATAGACCTTGAAGCTCTTTACGTCTTCCATCGTACCGAACTTGGTCTCTCGGTCAGCAGGCTTGAAGTTGTAGTTGTTGCGATTGATATAGACGATGGCATCGAAGGTCCAGTCCCGCGATGGAGCCCAGCGCAGGTAGGCTTGGTAGTCGATGAAGTTCGGCTTATACTCACCTTTCGTCTCAAGCGAGCCGAGCATGTATTGATTGGTCTTGTAACGGAATCCGTTGGAGAATGAGAACTTGCGGTTGCCGTAGCCGGCATAGACGCTTGCTCCGAGCAGACTTGCACTGACAGTCGCCTCGGCGCGTTCCGGGTGAGCGTATGTGATGTCGAGCACGCTGGACATCCTATCACCATATTTCGCCTCGAAACCGCCTGCCGAGAAGTTAATCTTCTCCACCATGTCGCTGTTGATGACGGAAAGCCCCTCCTGCTGTCCGCTGCTGACAAGCATGGGGCGATAGACCTCAACACCGTTGATATAGACACAGTTTTCATCGAACGAGCCGCCGCGGACATTATATTGGCTGCTGAGTTCGTTATGCGTGCTGACACCTGCTTGCGTGGCAACAAGTTCCTCGACGGCATTTCCCGAAGTGCTTGGCATGCGCTTCAGGTCTTGCTTGTTCAACTCCTGCATGGAACCCATCTGCCTGCGTGTCTCTGCTACGGTCACTTCAGCCATCTCCTTGCCACTTTCGCGCATCACGATGTTGAGTGTCAGGTTACCTTGCGGCTTCTTTAGCACTCGCCTGCGCGTTTCATAGCCTATCATGCTATAGACAATGACCACACTGTCGGCCGTCCGGAAAGAGAGTCGGTATTCTCCGTCCAAAGAGGCAGTCGTACCATAAGGCTGCCCCTCTACACGTATTTGACACAGAGCCACAGGGTCTTGGCTGTCGTCTACCACCTTCCCCTTTAAGTGCACATTGACCGTGTCAGTCTGTTCTTCCTGTGCAGACAAGCTTGTGATGCCCCAAAAGAGAGGCAGAAAGAATACTAAGAAATGTCTCATCACTCTCATTACTTTATTATAACGAAAAAA
>JAFLUV010000150.1 GCA_022508635.1 Prevotellaceae bacterium | reverse complement strand
ACGCTGATTGCAGGATGCCAAAGCACCATTATCCCCAGTAGCGTGACGAGCATAGAAGACTATGCCTTCAAAGGTCAAATTTACCTTACATCCATAAGCATCCCCGAGGGTGTGACGAGCATAGGAGACTATGCCTTCTGGAATTGCGATTCCCTTACGTCCATAAGCATCCCCAATAGTGTGACGAGCATAGGAGACTATGCCTTCTGGAAGTGCGATTCCCTCACGTCCGTTGTTATCGGCAATGGTGTGACGAGCATAGGAGAGGATGCCTTTGAGTGCTCTTCCCTTACTGCTGTCATCTGTCGTGCAGAGAATGTACCGGAACTTGGGAACTATGCATTTGGTAACTGTGTTCTGCAAAGTGCAACACTCTACGTACCGGCATCCGCCCTCGAGGAATACAAGGCGGCAGACCTGTGGAAAGACTTCAGTAAGATACTGCCCATAGAGGGTAACGAAGACATCATAAACGGCATAGACAGTCCTGCAGCCCAAGGAAGCTAATGCCCCGATAAATATCATACATATTCACAAGCAAGGAGAAGACGCCTCAATACGATGACCCCCGGAAGCCCTAAGTCTGACTTCCGGGGGTCACTCTACATATCCATGCCTCCTGTTCCCTGAAACGGCAAGGCCTGCTATACGAATATCAGCTGCACGATGACATAGACGGGAAGGCAGATGATGAGCGAGAACTTAAACATATAGCCGAAGAAGGAAGGCATGTTGATGCCGCTTTCCTCCGCAATACTCTTGACCATGAAGTTAGGGCCGTTGCCGATGTAGGTCAGCGAGCCGAAGAAGATGGCACCCATAGAGATAGCGCGCAGAAGTATTTCGCTGATGCCGCCCACTATCGGGGTGGCGTCGGTCGGGAGAAGTGCGGGCGTGGTAGCCGTGGCATGGAACACCATGGCCGTGGGGGCATTGTCGAGGAAGGCGGACAGGAATCCCGTGCCATAGAGGAACTGCCATGGCTCGCTGATGGGCAGCGGATGCTGCTGCAGGAAAAGCAGCGCAGGCGTCATGGTGGCAAAGATGCCGCAGAAGACGCATGCCACCTCCAGAATGGGTGTCCACGAGAAATGGTTGTCAAGGCGCACCCTCTGCTTGGTGGTCAACATGGAAAGCAGGATGATGAGCAGGAATGCCCACTCGCGCAGCAGCTTGACATAGAAAGGCGCATCGGAAGCCCCCATGGCAGGGATGTACGTAGGATTGATGAACATGGTGCTGGCAATAGCACAGAGCAGCCAAAAGATATTGATGGTTCCCTCAAGGCGAATCGGCTCTGCTTCGGCCTCGTCGCGATCTAAGTTTTCCTGCGGTTCGCGGCGATAGTAATAGGTGTCCAGCGCAAAATAAATAAGCAACAGCAGGATACCCGTGCAGAGCCATTCAGGAGCCAGGCTCATGAACCAGGTAAAGTGTACGCCCTTCTGGAAAAGGAGGAACAATGGAGGGTCGCCCAAAGGGGTGAGTATGCCGCCACAGTTGGCCACCATGGCGATGTAGAACAGGACGGTGTGGGTCTTGTACTTGCGCTGGCTGATGGTCTGGAGCAGCATGCGGATGAGCAGCATGGCAGCTCCGGTAGTGCCCATAAACGAGGCCAGCAGGTAGCCCAGCGCCAACAGGCCGCAGTTGGTAAGGGGCGTGGCTTTCAGGTCGCCCTTGATATGCAGGCCGCCCGTCGTGACAAAAAGGACGGTCAGTAGCAGCATGAAAGGCATGTAGTCATAGACGATCTGTTCCTCCATCTTCTCGCCTATCCCGTTCAGCAGGAACCAGGCAGCCACACTGCCACCCAATGCCAGCGAGACATAGAGCTTGTGAAGATTGCTTTCCCACCACTCGGCCAGTCGGGTCAGCGGCAGCACGGCAATGCAGATCAGTTGCACGAGAAAGGGTATCAGCACCCATACTGGAATAGAGAGATTTTCCATAGAATTGGTATTTACATTATTTTATAATACTACTTTATATGTCCCGGACTTTGCCGAAAAGCACTGCAAAGGTACGAAAATTTGCGGACATGTAAATAGCTGAAGAGAAAAAGCAGAATATGGCAAGGATTTGTTGGCTATGTTCAAAAAAAGCACTAATTTTGCGCTTGTGACGTCAGCGAGCCGAGGATAAATGAGGTTCTGTCTTGGTTCGACGGCTGATAACTTAATGAACTGAACCTCGCCTAAGAACATTATGGCACAGACTATCAACAGCAACAACATTGAGGCTCTGGCAGCGACCGGAAAGCCTGTAGTAGTGGACTTTTGGGCAACATGGTGCGGACCGTGCAAGCGCTTGGCTCCCGTCATTGAGGCCTTGTCACAGGATTATGACGGAAAGGCTATCATTGGCAAGTGCGACGTGGAAGAGAACGAGGACCTGGCCATGCGCTTCGGTGTCCGCAGTGTTCCTACCATTGTTTTCCTCAAGGATGGCAAGGAGGTGGACAGAGTCGTAGGTGCTGCAGCACGCGCGGTTTTCGAGGAGAAGATAAACGCTATGCTGTAACAATCCCTTAACCCCGGAAGACTTATGAGTACATTCGAAGAGGACTTGATCCTGGACGCAGAAGATGACCGCTTGACTGTGGAGTACATAAGAAACTATTTGCCGCAGGAACTCAAGGACAAGTTTACAGAGGAAGAACTCTACTATTTCATCGACGTTATCGGCGAATACTATGTCGACCTCATTGACAAGCACAGTGGCGAGGAAGACATTGACATTGATGTGGAGGAAGTGGCCAGGCATGTAGCCAAACAGGCAAAGAAAGACAAGATGGGCGACTTTGATCCTGAGGATCTCCGATGGGTAGTAGACGGAGAGCTGGAATACGGAGAGTCGGCTGAATAACAAAAAACATCATCCGAAGTACAGGAAGACGACTGCCTAAGTACAAGAAAAAGGCTGCCTAAAATTTAAGGCTGCCGAGCAAACACTCTGAACAATAAAAACTGAATATAGAAAGTCATGGAACAGCCATTGCTTATATACAACACGCTGAGTCGGCAAAAGGAACTCTTCAAGCCGCTCAATCCGGGACATGTCGGTATGTACGTATGCGGACCGACGGTCTATGGTGACGCGCATCTCGGTCATGCACGTCCGGCCATTACCTTCGACCTGCTTTTCCGCTATTTGCAGCATATTGGGTACCGCGTTCGATATGTACGCAACATCACTGACGTGGGACATCTGGAACACGATGCAGACGAAGGTGAGGACAAGATAGCAAAGAAGGCGCGGCTGGAACAGCTTGAACCGATGGAGGTTGCCCAGTACTATACGAACCGCTTCCACGAGGCGATGGATGCGCTGGGCTGTCTGCCGCCAAGCATCGAACCGCATGCCACGGGTCACATTATTGAGCAGCAGGAACTGGTACGGCAGATTCTTGACAACGGATATGCATACGTGAGCAACGGCAGTGTGTACTTCGACATTGAGAAGTATGACAAGGCTCACCGCTGGGGAATACTGTCAGGGCGCGACCTTGAGAACGTAAAGGATGCGAGCCGTGAGCTGTCCGGTGTTGGAGAAAAGAGGAACCAGGCAGACTTTGCACTGTGGAAGGCTGCTCAGCCCGAGCACATCATGCGCTGGCCGAGCCCCTGGAGCGAGGGTTTTCCTGGCTGGCATTGCGAGTGCACTGCAATGGGACGCAAGTATCTTGGCGAGCACTTTGACATTCACGGCGGGGGAATGGATCTTATCTTTCCACACCATGAGTGCGAGATTGCGCAGGCAGTGGCCAGCCAGGGAGAGCAGATGGTACACTACTGGATGCACAACAACATGATTACGATTGACGGCAAGAAGATGGGCAAGTCGTACAACAACTTCATTACCTTGCCGCAGTTCTTCAGTGGCGACCATCCGTTGCTTGCGCAGGCTTACGGGCCGATGACAATCCGCTTCTTTATTCTGCAAGCGCACTATCGCAGCACCGTGGACTTTGGCAACGAGGCGTTGCAGGCTGCCGAGAAGGGTCTGTCGCGGCTCATGGAAGGGATGAAGAGCCTGCGCCGCCTGCAAGAGGGGCAGAAGGTGAAGGGAGCGCCGGCCGTGGATATGGGATATGTGGACGAGCTTCGCGGGAAGCTTTACGACGCAATGAACGATGACTTGAATTCGCCTGTGGTCATTAGTCACCTCTTCGATGCCTGTCGCGTAGTCAATACCTTGGCCGATAAGAAGGCGAGCATTAGTGCTGAGGTGGCACAGGCTCTGCTGCGTCTCATGGAGACGTTCGTCACGGAGATTCTGGGGCTTCGTCAGGATGCAGGCGTGAGTAACAAGGCTCGCGAGGAAGCTTTCGGTGCCGTAGTGGACATGCTTCTTGAGCAGCGACAGGCTGCAAAGGCTGAGAAGAACTGGGCACTGAGCGACAAAATCCGCGACGAACTGGCGAAGCTGGGTTTTGAGGTGAAGGATACGAAGGAAGGCTTCAGCTGGACGCTAAACAAGTAAGGCCGGAAGGCACACACGCCATGCACGCTACAGTTGTCCGGTCTCCACTTGGCGGACTATGCGCTCGATGAGCTTATCCTCCTCATCGGGATTATATTCTTTCTTCAGGCTTGCCCTGAAGGTCCAGGCAAAGACTTGGTAGAAAGCAGCACGTGCAGGACCGAGGAAAGCCTGCACAATTTCGTAGGAAGACTGGTTGCATTCTCTGTCGACAAGCTTGATGAGCAGCTTGCCTTGCGAGTAGGTAAGCTGCTTCATCTGGGGCTTGTATGTCTCGATAATGTCGTGCTCTACCTGGCTGATGTGCGCCTGCTTGGCTTTCTTCGTAGGCAACATCTCCAGCGTCTCGTAGGTCTCTGCTATGAGTCCGTTCACTTGCTGTGCTATGGGCAGAACCCTCTTCACGTTATAGACAAGCCGGTTGTAGGCACGGCGCTGCTTCTCGCTCTTGAATTTCAGTGGCGGATATACAGGCAGCTCGGGCAGGAGGTAGCACCACATCGTGTCACCCTTCTCCACAACAGGCTTGGCATATCTGTAGACTTGCAGCCGGAGCTTATAGCTGACGGGCGCCTGCGGCAACAGTTCGTCGTCCGCCTCCTGGGCAAAGGCAAGCTCGCCAAAGAGGAAAGGGAGAAGCATTATGAAGGCAATCCTTATCATATCGTGCTGCAAATGTACGACATATAATTGAAAGTAGAAAGTTGGATGCTGTATTTTAAGCAAAGGCGGCGAAGAATTAATCTTTTTTAATTCTTGCTGCAAACGCAAGGCAACGGAGGACATATCTTGCGACACACGTCCCGAAACAATGCCGAAAACACCCCAAAATAGCGTCAATCGCCTAAGATGCTTTCAGCAGGAGCACCTTGAGGAAAGTCCCGGAGCACTCTCGGGAGAGTCGCCGAGTATGGGGCTGATTATACTCAATGCTGCAGAGGTGTGCAGGGTCGTGAGTGCTCTAAGGAGTTTTGCTCATTCAAACGAGCGTCGGAACACCTGTTCAAATATATCCATTTCCCGTTTGACTATGCCAAGACGAACGGCTATTGATTTCCAATTATTGGTGTCCGCTAAAACTTTAAACTCATCAAAATACAGCCTCCCCAGTCAATA
>JAFLUV010000015.1:15549-21731 GCA_022508635.1 Prevotellaceae bacterium | reverse complement strand
ACTCGAGTGAACAGGGCAATTCACTCGGGTGATCTTAAACATCCACCCGAGTGATTCTAAGCACCCACCCGAGTGGGAAGAAAAAGGTTGAAAGGCTACAGGAGTTTTTCGATGGCTTTCTCTATGTCGGGAATGTTCTCCTGCCGGGCCTGAAGGTCGCAGTTGCGGTCTATCAGGAAGTAGCACGGCAGGTGCCCTACGCTGTAGAGCTTCAGCATGTCACTCTCCAGCCCGTCCTCACAATAGACGCTCACCCAAGGCAATGCCTCGCAGCGCTGCTTCCATAGGTGCTCGCTCGGGTCGAGACTGACTTGGTAAATCTCCAGCCCGCGATCGTGATACTTGTTGTATAGCTCGCGCAGCAGCAGGGTGCGTTCCGTGCTTCCTTCCATCGTGAATGCCATGAAGTCAAGCAGGACGACTTGTCCGCGTAGGCTGCTCAGTGTCTTCTCCTCTCCATTGATGTCGGGGAAGGTCATGTCGATGATACCCAGCTCGCGAACCTTTTCGCCGTCCAGGTCGAGGACGATTTCTCGCGGTTCGCGCAGATTCTTCCTGCATTCTTCTACGATGTTGCAAATGTTCTCCGTGCGCTGGCAACCTGGGTAGTGTTCTGCCCATGCATTCGCCACGGCACGCATCCACGTCAGGTCGCTGCGATCCAGCATTGGGTTGAAGACAAGTCGCCCCCCTATTGTCTGGAAGCAGGCAAAGTAGCTGTAGGCGGCAGCATATCGATTGTGCATGAAGTCCGTCTTGACCTCCGACTTGTACTGCCTGACGAGCGCGTCTATCATCGAGTCGCGCTCTTGTAGCGTATAGTTGCGGTCGGCGGAAATGCTGCGGGCACGCCGCTCCATGTCGGCAAGCCTCAGGCAGAGCAGGCGCATGGTGTCGCACACTCCGCTGCCCTCGGTGCGGTATCCGAACGACATACTGTCCAGGCTTGCCGTGACACGTACCGTCTCCGTGCTATCAATTCCGAGGTTGATGCACTGTCGGCCAATGCGCAGGCGATAGAACTCCGGGTTGCCGGCAGGCTCGCGCCGGAAACAGAACGTGCCGTCGGCTCCGAGGCGCATGCTGTCGACAGGAACGGCTCCTCGCTCCAGCGTCAAGTGTTCCAGATAGAGCATCGTGTCGGCAGCGTCCGTAATGTTGCCCGTGATGCAGAACTTTCCCCGCTCTCGACAGCAGCATAGCATGGCAAGTACGGCAAGTAGAAAGAGAGTCTTCTTCATCGTCCTTTGTGGTGTTTGGATTGCAAAGTTACGTTTTTCTGCCGATAAATCGGCGCTTTCTCACATGCAAAGAAGAAAAATGCATCACAATGCCGCACTTTTCACCTTATGTTTAATAATATGTAACGAAAAACTTCGTACCTTTGTGCGATTTTTATACAAGACGATACAAAAAGTTTAATTTAATCAAGATGAACGTAATTACAAAGACAGTCGCGTTGCCTGATGGAAGAACCATCAGCATCGAGACCGGGAAACTTGCCAAGCAAGCCGATGGTTCCGTGATGCTTCGCATGAACAACACGATGCTCCTGGCCACTGTTTGTGCAGCCAAAGATGCCGTTCCCGGAACGGATTTCATGCCTTTACAGGTAGAGTACAGAGAAAAGTATTTTGCAGCCGGACGTTTTCCAGGCGGATTCACGAAGCGTGAGGGTAAAGCCAATGACGACGAGATACTGACATGTCGTCTCGTGGATCGTGCATTGCGTCCCCTTTTCCCCAGCAACTACCATGCTGAAGTTTATGTGAACGTAATCCTCTTCTCTGCCGATGGCGTGGATATGCCCGATGCCCTGGCTGGCTTTGCCGCCTCCGCAGCTCTGGCCTGCAGCGATATTCCCTTCGAGGGTCCCATCTCTGAGGTTCGTGTGGCTCGCATCAACGGCGAGTTCGTCATCAATCCCACCTTCCAGCAGCTTCAGGATGCCGACATGGATCTCATGGTCGGCGCTACCGAGGAGAACATCATGATGGTGGAAGGCGAAATGAAGGAAGTGCAGGAAACCGACCTGCTGGCTGCCCTTAAGGCCGCTCACGAGGCAATCAAGCCCATGTGCCGCCTGCAAAAGGAACTGAGCAAGGAACTCGGCAAGGATGTCAAGCGTGAGTATTGCCACGAAGTGAACGACGAGGAGCTGCGCGAGGCAGTTAAGGAAGCCTGCTATCAGAAGGCTTACGACGTGACAAAGCAAGCTCTCGAGAAGCATGCTCGTGCCGAGGCTTTCGAGGCCATCCGTGAGGAGTTCAAGGCTGCATACGCCGAGGCTCATGCAGACATGGCTCCCGAAGAACTCGAAGAGAAGAACAACCTCATCAACCGCTACTACCACGATGTGGAGCGCGATGCCATGCGCCGCTGCATCTTGGACGAAGGCATCCGCCTCGATGGTCGCAAGACCACCGACATCCGTCCCATCTGGTGCGAAGTCAGTCCCCTGCCCGGACCTCACGGAAGTGCTATCTTCACCCGTGGTGAGACACAGTCGCTGGCTACTTGTACGCTCGGTACGAAACTCGATGAAAAGCTCGTCGATGACGTACTCGTTCGCGAATACCAGCGTTTCCTGTTGCACTACAACTTCCCGCCTTTCTCTACGGGCGAGGCAAAGGCACAGCGTGGCGTAGGTCGTCGCGAGATTGGTCATGGCCATCTGGCATGGCGTGGACTGAAGGGGCAGTTGCCGGAGGACTATCCTTACACTATTCGTGTGGTGAGTGACATTCTGGAGAGCAACGGTTCCAGCTCAATGGCGAGTACCTGTGCAGGCTGTTTGGCACTTATGGACGCAGGTGTTCCTATCAAGTATCCGGTGAGTGGTATTGCCATGGGACTCATCAAGAACCCCGGCGAGGACAAGTACGCTGTGCTCAGCGACATCCTTGGCGATGAGGACCATCTTGGTGACATGGACTTCAAGACTACGGGTACATTGAACGGACTGACTGCTACGCAGATGGATATCAAGTGCGACGGTCTCAGCTATGAAATTCTGGAGAAGGCGTTGATGCAGGCAAAGGCTGGCCGCGAACACATCCTTTCTGAGATGATGAAGACGCTTGATGCTCCGCGTCCGGAGCTTAAGCCCCATGTTCCTCGCATTGAGCAGCTGATTATCCCGAAAGAATTTATTGGTGCAGTCATTGGTCCTGGCGGAAAAATTATCCAGGGAATGCAGGAGGATACTGGTGCCACTATTACTATCGACGAAGAGGATGGCGTGGGCAAGGTGCAGGTGAGCGGCCCCAACAAGGAGTCTATCGATGCAGCTATTGCCAAGATAAAGTCCATTGTTGCCGTACCCGAGATAGGCGAGGTTTACGAAGGTACTGTGCGTAGCATCATGCCTTATGGCTGCTTCGTTGAGTTCATGCCAGGCAAGGATGGTTTGCTGCACATCAGCGAGATTGACTGGAAACGCCTTGAAACCGTAGAGGAGGCAGGTATCAAGGAAGGTGACAAAATGCAGGTGAAGCTGTTGGAGATTGATCCCAAGACAGGTAAGTTCAAGCTCAGTCGCCGTGCATTGCTCGAGAAGCCCGAGGGCTATGTTGAACGCGAACGCCGTCCTCGTCCCGAGCGTCGTGAGCGTCGTCCTCGCCCCGAGCGTGGTAGCAATGCTCCTGCTGAAGAGTAATTCCTACATCTACAGTCGCGTGCGTATATATATGTATAATGTATATGCGCGTGACTGCGTAGAAATAGTGACAGGAAACTTCTGGCAATGAGAATCACGGATTCCTTGGATTAATATACGGTTGGCTGTTTGTGCCCGGTAAAATCCATGGAATCCGTGATTTTTCTTGTTATGCCAGAGGTTGATTGCTGGTAATGTTCCAGTAGCGTTCTTTGCTTGCTTTGATTTTATTGCGGGAATTATTCATTCACCCCCCCCGTTTCTCTCTGAACTCCCGAGCCGACATGCCTGTGTTTGCTTTGAAGTAGCGGGCAAAGGATGCCTGGTCGGGGAAGCCCATACGCTGGGATACTTGCTGGATGGAGAGATGGTGATGGTAGTAGAGTAGGGACTTGGCTTGTGCGATGACATAGCCTGAAATCCATTCACTGGCACTCTTGCCTGTCTGTTGCTTGATAATAGAGGAGAAGTGTTTGGGTGACAGGCAGAAGAGATTTGCGTAGAAACTTACCTCGCGCGATTCAGTGTAATGCTTCATGACGTTATCTACGAAGTGAGAGAAAATCATCTCGTGCGGCGAGGGCTTGTATGTCGTGATTCCATTCTCTTGGCAGTGATCCTGCAACAGTATGAACAATGACTCTATCATGTAATGGTACAGGGTTGTTTTGCGTTTGCTCTGTGACCAGCATACTGAGTATAGCACGCGGAGCAGTGCGTGTATGTTCTCTGATAGTCTTTCGTCCAGTCGGATGTGAGCTTGCCAGTGGTAGTGCAGATTTCCGTTATAGCCGCTGGGATACTCGATTTTCATTCGCTCGAACTTTTCATTGGAGATGATGAGAACCATAAGATCAAGGTCGTCTGCGACCTCGGTGATATTAACCGTGTGGTTGGGCATGAGCACAAACATGTCGTTAGGGCGAAAGTTTATGAGTTGTGTATCATACTCTACCTTGGCTGTTCCTCCGAGGATGAGACCTATGACAAGGTCATGCGAGATGAAGGGTTCTTGCAGTGTCGGCATGTGGTCTACTTTGTCAAGTACCAAGATGCCCGATGTCTTTAGGACTTGGCGATTGTGTTCTAAAGTTTGCTGTGTTTTGTTTTTATCCATGGTCTTTATGCTATTTTTTTTGCAAAAATAGTGTATTATTTTAACATAAAATGCAGAAAAGGACGTTTTGCAAACTTTTTCTTCTGTTTTGTTGCATATTCTTAGTAGAATTTGTTCTAATTTTGTGCTCAGAAACTAATATCTCAACCAAAAACATGAAAAACACTCCTTGGTGGATATCTTTTTCTGTCGGCGGACAGACCTGGTCGTAAGACTTGGAAGTAAGTATGATTGCATACGAAACTTAAGAAGGTGACTCTTTAAGATAATCGGAAGACTCGGAATAAAATATATATTTAGATACTCTGTTTTCACTTATCTCTTTTTTTGCAATCTCTGGCACATAGCGATGGGCTGGAGATTGTTTTTTTTTGTGTCTCTTTGGGGAGGCGGTTATTTTTCGGGGTTACAGCAGAATGATTTTCCGCGAAACATTTTTGTGTGTTTTTGCCAAAATGTCTGAAATAATGCTTAACTTTGTCTGCACAAACATGTACTGCGAACAAGATGAATAACAAGGAATATCTCGTCATAAGCCGGAGCAATGGGACGACACGCACCGGGGCTCCGTATGCTTCGCTCAAGGTGGCAACACTCACTGAAACCATTAATGTGGCAGTCTGGGACATGCCGCCTACGGTGGGGCCGCAGGTGGGCGGACTGGTCGTCTTCTACAATCTTAGAGAGAATGACGGCAAGAAGTCGTGTGACTTCCGTGACCTAAAGTCCTGCGGCGAGCCACTGCTGGATCACCCGCTCTACAACCTGTTGCCGCGTCCCGTGCGCCGTGATACGTGGGACGATGTCGTCCATCATTTGCTCGGCTACTGTAGCGATCGCAAACTGATGGACATCATCGAGGAGTTTGCTGCACGCTTCTACGAGCCTTTCAGCCTCTATCCCGCTGCAACCAGTATGCACCATGCTTATCCGGGCGGACTGCTCAATCACACTTACCAGATGCTGCACATGCTGGAAGGACTCTATCCCTGCCTGCCCTATCGTGTGAAGGTAGAGCACTGCATCCTCGCCATCCTCTTCCATGACTGCGCCAAGATGAGCGAGTACAGCAAGCAGGGTGAGTCGCAGCCTGACATGTACCTGTTGGGTCATGTCTACATGGGTGCTCACTGGCTGCACAATACACTGAAGAGTAAGGGTGTTGACGATGAGGAGACAAAGCGTATCGTGCATTGCGTGCTGGCTCACCACGGCACGCGCGAGTGGGGAAGTCCCGTCGTGCCATGTACACAAGAGGCAATCATCGTGAACTACATTGACAATCTCAGTGCCAAGACAGATACGCTGGATGGTGCCGGTGACATGGAGTACGTAGGTGCCTTAGGAACGCACAAGGTGGCTCCTATAGCAGACGAAAGCAGGAGATAATGTAGCTTACTAATTATT
>JAFLUV010000015.1:0-15449 GCA_022508635.1 Prevotellaceae bacterium | reverse complement strand
TACCGCCCTTTGCTTCTTGAAACAATGAAACAGAGAAACCACGCCTTCGACATCCTTTGCGGTATATGTATCGTCCGCATGGTGACGCTTCACGTTATGTCTTTCTGCGGGCAGGACAAGCAGGAGTGGTGGCTTGTGGTCATGCAGTGGAGTTTCTTCTTTATGAGTTTCTTTTTTTTCAAGGCAGGTTACTTCAACAAGGGTACGTCTTCCGGAACGGATCTCGACTATCTGCGCGACCGCAGTCGTCGCCTGCTCATTCCCTACCTGACGAGTGGTACCATCGGTGCCATCGTCTACTTCAGCTTCTATCCCAGTCTGACGGAACGCTTCGGACATTTTGTGGAGCCGCTGGAATGGGAGCATATCTGGATGAGGAGCAGTTTTTATGGTAACTTGCCCATCTGGTTTCTGTTTTCCTTCTTTATCGTCTATATGATGGTGCGCTACATTAACAAGGTGCGGCATCTGTGCTGGCTCACCGTGCTCTTTCCCGCCGTCAGCTATCTGGTGTTTCGCATGGGCAACCAAGTGCCGATGAGCCTCGGCAACGTCTTTATCGCCTGCTACTTCTTCTATCTCGGACGGTTGTGGCGGTGGGTGATGCATCGTTTTGCTGAACGGACGGTGGCCGTTGCCTCGTGGGCGATGACCGTTGCGTTTGTCGTCTTGAATCTGACGCTGCCCGGCACATACACCATGAGCCAGAATCTGTTCACAGGCAGTCCTGTGATGGCCGTGGTGAACGCAACGCTGGCACTGTGCGGTCTTGCTGGCATCTTGCTCACGATGCACGTCCGGCGTATTCCTCTGCTTTGTTTTATCGGGGAACACAGCATGGTCTTTTTTATTTCTCACTACCCGATGCTCTACTTCTACAAGTTCGTGCATCTCTCCTATGGCCGCGGCATCTATCACCGGACGGACGATGTGCTCATTCTCCTGCCTGTCGTCTTCTGCCTGTGCGCCTGGCTTGTGCCGTACGTAGAGCGTGTGCCTTGGCTCAGCGGCCGGTGGCATGACTCTCGGCGCGCATCTGCAACAGACGCTCCACGCCTTGGCTGATGGATTTCAGTCCGAATTGCTCTGCCCTGACCTCTGCCCAGGGCAACCATAGTATCTCCGCAGCATCGTCTGCCGCAACAGCTTCCGCTGTGCCCTTTACATGGCAGAGGAAGAACTGGTCGATGGTGTGAATGTCCAGTCCGCCGTACGGGTAGATGTTGGGTATGGTGAAGAGAAACGTCGCGCAATCCACGCAAAGACCCGTCTCCTCCTTCACCTCGCGCACCACACCCTCCTCGCTCGTCTCATGGCAGTCGCAGAAACCGCCCGGCAGGTCGAGTGTGCCGCATGCTGGCTCCTTCGCCCTGCGCACGACGAGCAGCTCGTCCCTCTCGTTCACAATCACTGCCACCGTCGAGGCGCTCGGATTGAAGTAGTAGACGAAGCCGCAGTCTTTGCAGCGTTTGCTCTTGGTGTCGTTTTCTACGAATGCCTTCGTTCCGCACAGAGGGCAAAAGCGGAACTTTTCCAAGGGATGCTGTGTCATATCCGTCGTGTTTTTGTAATTTCCGATTTGCAAACGTATAAAAAAGATGGAGAAAAAGCAAGATTCTTCAGGGTTATTGTTCACTTTTTGCGAAAAAAATCCTAACTTTGTAGGTGGCTAACAAATAAAAGACAAGACCATGAATATCCTAACAGACTGGTTCGCTCAGATTGACCCGGCTATCCGCGCGTATTGGATGATAGCTATTGCCGCCTCGGCAGTTTTTCTCGTGCAAATGGTGATGACGTTTATCGGCATTGGCGATGCTGACGGCATTGACGGTGACTTCGACATGTGTGGCGATGCCGACGGCGGTACGCTCGATGCAGGCGGTACGCTGCAACTTTTCTCCGTGCGCAACATCGTCAACTTCCTGCTTGGAGCAGGGTGGGGCGGCGTATGCCTCTCGTCGACTATTACAAATTCCGTTGTGCTGTGTTTTGCCGCTTTATTGACCGGTTGCGTCTTTGTGGCAGTCTTTGCCTTTATATACAAGCAGATGCGTCATCTTGAGCACGATGGTGCCTTTCGGATTGAGGAATGCTTGGGGCAGGTGGCGGATGTCTATCTGCGTATTCCGGCGGGGCGCAATGGCGAAGGGAGGATACAGTACTCTTTCCAAGGCTCGGTGCAGGAGCTGCCTGCCGTTACAGACGGTGACCAGATTCCCAGTGGGGCAAAGGTGCGCGTCGTGGAGATTATTGGCGACCATACCCTGCTCGTAGAGAAGATATAAATAATAGTAACATTAATATAAATACAGAGAATCATGGACTTTTTCTATCTAACCTTGATTGCCGCAATAGTGGGTGTGCTGCTTGTCATGGCACTGCTTAACCGCTATCGCCGTTGCCCTTCCGACAAAATTTTAGTCGTCTACGGTACCTCGCGTTCGAGCAAGAGTGCCAAGTGTGTGCATGGTGGCGGTACATTCGTATGGCCTGTCATTCAGGACTATGCGTACCTCTCCCTTACGCCTATCGGCATTGATGCCAACCTGACCAACGCCCTGTCAAGGCAGAACATTCGTGTGGACGTGCCTTGCCGCTTCACGGTCGGCATCAGTACAGAGCCTGAGAGCATGCTTGCCGCAGCCGAACGTCTGTTAGGACTCTCGCCACAGCAAATACAGGAACTGGCTCGCGATATCCTTTTTGGTCAGCTTCGCCTTGTTATCGCTACCATGAGCATCGAAGAGTTGAACTCCGACCGCGACAAATTCTTGGAAGCCATTACGTCGAACGTGGAGGTTGAATTGAAGAAGATCGGTCTGCGTCTCATCAACGTCAACGTGACTGATATTAACGACGAGAGTGGTTACATTGAAGCTCTCGGTCAGGAAGCTGCTGCAAAGGCAATCAACGAGGCGAAGGTGCGTGTGGCAGAGCAGGAACGAAATGGTGAAATCGGTAAGGCCGAGGCTGTCCGCGAGACGCGTATCCGTACTGCTGAAGCCAACGCACAGGCGGTGCAGGGTGAGAATGAAGCTAAAATAGCCATTGCCAACTCTGATGCCAATCGTCGCGAGCGTGAGGCAGAAGCTCAGCGCAAGGCCGTTGCCGCGGAGAAGGTTGCCAATGCCCAGGCTTTGGAGGAGGCGTATGCCGCTGAGCAGAAAGCAGAGAATGCACGTGCCGACCGTGAGCGTGCCAGCCAGCAGGCCAATGTCATTGTGGCTCAGGAAATAGAGAAGAAGCGTATCGTCATCGCTGCTGAGGCTGAAGCCGAACGGAGACGTGTCAATGCCCAGGGTGAGGCGGACGCCATCTATCTCAAGATGGAAGCCGAGGCAAAGGGTCTCTTCCAGATACTCACCAAGCAGGCCGAGGGTTACGACAAGATGATACAGGCAGCTGGAGGCGACGCAACGAAGGCTTATACGTTGCTCCTGTTGGAGAAGCTTCCCGAGCTGGTCAAGACGCAAGTCGAAGCCATCAAGGGCATCAACATCGACAAGGTGACCGTCTGGGACAACGGCGGGGCAGGCGACGGCAAGACAAGCACAGCCAATTTCCTTGCCGGTCTCATGAAGAGCGTGCCTCCATTGGCAGAACTTTTCGACCAGGCAGGCATGGCTCTCCCCGAGTACCTTGCCAAGAAAAAAGAGGGGCAGCCAGAAGAATCTGACGAATAGTACAAGTGTCTGTCAGAGTGGTTTTTGAAGAGGGTATTTCAAGATTTTATTTTGAGATACCCTCTTTTAGGTATATCGTCGTACTGCCTGAAATTGTCGCCTGACTGAGGCGTAAAAAATCCTGGCTGGGGCTTTGCGGCTCATCATTTTTAGGTATTTCCCTGCGATGGGGTAGGCGGCAGTTTGCCATCTGCCTTTTTTTTCGTATCTTTGCAAAGTGAAGTGTCAATACAGACAGGAAACGATGACGTTAAGAGAGCTCGAAAAAGGACAGTCGGCCGTGATTCTCAAGGTAGGCGGCGAGGGTGCACTCCGGCAGCATTTTTTGGATATGGGCGTGATACCCGGTACGCGTGTCACTCTGCAAAAGTTTGCTCCCCTGGGTGATCCGATGGAATTGCGCATACATGGTTACGAGTTGACCTTGCGCCTGGCGGATGCCGAGAAGATAGAGATAGATACGGAGGCCACTTCCCTCTCTTCCCATGAGGAGGAAGGTGGTGCAGAAGATCTCTATCTCCTTGGAGAATGCCGGAGAGGAGGCGGACTTCCGCATCCTGGCTTTGGCGAGGAGGGACGCTATCACGAAAAGGATACGCTTCATTCTCCTACACCGGCAAGCAAGGGATGCCTTACCTTTGCCCTCGTAGGCAATCAGAATTGCGGAAAGACCACCCTTTTCAACCAGCTTACCGGCAGCAAGCAGCATGTCGGTAATTTCCCGGGCGTAACCATTGACCGCAAGGACGGCACCATCAAGGGGCATCCCTCAGCCGTCGTTACGGACTTGCCCGGCATCTATAGTCTCAGTCCCTACACCAGCGAGGAGGTCATCAGCCGGCGCTTCATTCTGGAAAGTCGCCCGAACGGCATCATCAATATCGTTGATGCGACCAACATTGAGCGTAACCTCTACCTGACCATGCAGCTTATGGAACTGGGCATCCCCATGGTGCTTGCTCTCAATATGATGGATGAGGTGAAGGGCAACGGGGGAACTGTGCGTATCAATGAAATGGAACGGATGCTCGGCATACCCGTTGTGCCCATCAGTGCCATGAAGAATGAGGGTGTAGACGAGGTCGTGAACCATGCTATCCATGTTGCTCGTTACAAGGAAGGCCCTGCCAGACAGGACTTTTGCAGCCCCGAGGAGCATGGCGGCGCAGTGCATCGTTGTCTGCATGCCATAATGCACTTCATTGAAGACCATGCTCAGTCAGCCGGCATTCCGGTTCGTTTTGCGGCAAGCAAGCTCATCGAAGGCGACAGCCTTGTGGCAGAGGCACTCCATCTGACACAGAATGAGCAGGAAACGGTGGAGCATATTATCCGCCAGATGGAAGAAGAGCGCGGTCTGGATCGTCAGGCGGCGATGGCAGACATGCGTTTCCGCTTCATCATCGGGGTGAGCCAGCGCTGTGTGGTTCATCCAGAAAAGAGCAATGAGCACCGCCGCAGCATCCGCATTGACCGCATCCTGACCGGACGTTACACGGCGCTTCCCGCTTTCCTGCTCATTATGGCTGCGGTTTTTTACCTTACCTTCAACTGTATCGGTGCTTGGTTGCAGGATCTCTTCCAGGAGGGCATTGACCGCTTCACTGCTTTTTCCGACGATTTGCTGACGCAATGGAACATTGCACCGCCCATCCATTCGCTCATCATCGACGGCATCTATTCCGGAGTAGGTACGGTGCTGGTGTTTCTGCCGCTTATCGTGTGCCTGTTCTTTTTCCTTAGCATGCTGGAGGACACAGGCTACATGGCACGCATTGCTTTTGTTATGGACAGGCTGTTGCGCGGGCTCGGTCTCTCCGGCCGTAGCATTGTACCCTTGCTCATAGGCTTCGGATGTTCGGTTCCGAGCATTATGGCAAGCCGGACGCTGCCCAGCGAACGCGACCGCAGGCTGACCATCCTGCTTACGCCCTTCATGTCGTGTACGGCCAAGATACCCATTTATGCCTTCTTTGCGGCGGCTTTCTTCCCGGGGCGCGCAGCGTGGGTCATGATGTCGCTCTATGTGCTGGGTATCCTTACGGGTATCGTCGTTGCGCTTTTCCTGAAGCATACCTTCTTCCGGGGCGAAGCAGTTCCTTTCGTCATGGAGCTGCCCAACTACCGTATGCCTGTGCTGATGAACGTATGGCACCTGCTTTGGGACAAGGCCAGGGACTTCCTTACGCGTGCCTTCACCGTTATCTTCTTGGCAAGTATCCTTGTTTGGCTTTTGCAAACCTTTGACTTTCATCTGCAAATGGTGCCTGCTGGCGAGGCCTCGCGCAGTATGCTGGCTCAGGTGTCGAGCCTTGTGGCTCCCGTCTTCGAGCCGCTCGGTTGTGGCGACTGGCGCATCGTGACGTCGCTGGTATGCGGTTTGCTGGCAAAAGAAGTTGTTGTGAGTACGCTCAGTACCCTTTTTGCCGGTGTTGCCATCACCAGCATCTTTACTCCCGGCGTGGCATACACGTTGCTCGTCTTTTGCCTGCTCTATACGCCTTGCATGGCCACGATGGCCACCATCCGTCGCGAGCTCGGCATCTGCTGGATGCTATTCATTATGGTGGCACAATGCAGTATAGCATGGCTTGCAGCCTTTGTCGTACACGTGATAATAACTACTTTTTTCTGACTCACCCGAAACGCATGATATAGTTCCTGACAATGAATAAACAAATATGACTACAACCATGAACACACAGAGCATTATCCTGTTAGCGGTCGTAATAATCGTGGCCGCCTATGTGCTGTACCGTTATCTTCACGGTGGATGTAAGTGTAATCGCCGCGATTGTCCGAACAAGGATCATTGCCATGCCTGCATCCTTTTGTTCCTGCTTTTGTCATGGAATGCCGTAGTGTCTTTTGCACAGGATGCAGATGCCGTCACAGGGGCAACGGGAATTCCTTCCCTGAAGCAGGGCGGAAAGCAGATACTGGCGTACAGCAACGACAGTCTCCGCGACGTATATCGCATTCCGGCTATTGCCAAGAATAGGAAAGGCGAAATAGTGGCAGTCTATGACTATCGTGTCTGCGGCACCGATATCGGCTTTGGAGAGGTCGACCAGGTGATGCGTATCTCAAAGAACAACGGCAAGAAGTGGTCGGAGGAAACGAAAATTGCCGATGGTATTGGCGGCAACGAGAACGTCTTTGGCGTAGGTTTTGGCGACCCTGCACTCTGTCTGGATCGCGAAAGCGGGCAAGGCGTGCTCATCACTGTCAGCGGAAAGTGTATCTATGCCTATGCCAAGGCGGACAATCGTCCTTTCATTGCGCGTCAGGTAACCACCGACGGCGGCCACACATGGAGTGAGCCGGAGGATGTCACTACACAGTTCTGGGGCAGGAAGGGCGCGATGTTCCAGCAGACAGACACGGACGATGGGACGGGTGTCTTTGCGTGGGCAGGTTTCTTCGGCAGCGGGAAAATACTACAGAGCCGCATCATGAAAGTTGGCAAGTACTATCGTCTTTATGCCGCTTTGCTGGTACGCGGCACAGGGATGAGAGGTGCTTATGTCGTCTACAGTGATGACATGGGCATGACATGGCAGTTGCTTGGCGGCGATCCTACGTTTCAGGCAGCACCAGACAGTGATGAGCCTAAGGTGGAGGAACTTCCGTCGGGGCAAATTGTGCTGAGCGGCAGGAAGTGGTACGGTCGTACCTTCAATATCTGGACCTTTGCTGAGGGAAGCACAACGGAAGGCTCATGGGACAAGCCTGTCAATAGCCACGACGTGCCTACAGGCATCAAGGTAGGTGCCAACAGTTGTAATGGCGAGATTCTCGTCGTCAATGGCAAACTCACGCAGAATGGCAAGCGTTGCACCGTGGTATTGCAAAGCCTGCCTAAAGCCGATAGTCGTGCCGACGTAAGCATCTATTATAAGATACTCGAGGATGGCAAGCATTACACAACTGCCGCGTTTGCCGAGGGCTGGAAGCTGGGTTTGCAGGTTACGGACAAACGCTCTGCCTACTCCACGATGTGTTTGCAAAAGGACGGACGCATTGCTTTCTTCTATGAGGAGGAACCCTACATCTACAACATGGTCTACGTGCCTCTTACCCTTAGTCAAGTCACAAACGGCGAGGTCAGGTAGGAGTTTATGATTGTCGGCTGTCCGTTTGAGTCAGTGATTCAATGGCAGTTGGTGGGAATTCTTTATCTCGCCCAGGACGAAGAATGAGTTGAGCGACCCGATGCAGTCAAGGTCGCCAAGGATACGAAGCACAAACTCTTGGTAGGCCTTCATGTCGGAAACATAGATTTTGAGCATGAAATCGTAGTCGCCGCTGATATTGTAGCACTCTACGATTTCGGGGATGTGCTGTACGGCTTCCATGATGCGTTGCGAGTTTTCGAAGCTGTGTTGCTTCATGCGCAGGTTGCAAAAGGCGATGAAGCCACGGTTGATTTTCTCTGCATCGAGCACTGCCATGTATTTCCGGATGTAGCCCTCACGCTCTAAGCGCTTCACGCGTTCGAAAGTCGGAGTGGGCGACAGGTGAATTTTTGCGGCGAGTTCTTTGTTCGTTAGCCGTGAATCATCTTGTAAGATGCTGAGAATTAGTAAGTCTGTTGCGTCAAGTTGGCTCATGTTCAATATAGGGTTAATGATAGTATCATGTTGGGAGAATGTTTTTCCTGCCAAAAGAGGATTTTATACCTTCCGGAAGGTATGATTATCCGTTAGCAGCTGCAAATATAGTGTTTATTTCTGAAAAATCATTTCTTTTTGGAGAATTATTTATATCGTCGTAACTTTGCACCGTCAAAAGGACATGGAAATAGTACAAAACAAACAAAATAAAACATTATTAATCATGAGTACACAGAAATTACACATTGAAACGCTTGCCCTGCATGCAGGACAAGTGCCGGATCCCACCACAGATGCTTGCGCAGTGCCTATTTATCAGACGACGAGCTATGTCTTTCACAGTGCCCAACATGCCGCAGACCGTTTCGGCTTGCGTGATGCCGGTAACATTTATGGTCGTTTGACCAACTCCACGCAAGGCGTTCTGGAGGATCGCATTGCAGCCCTCGAAGGAGGTGTCGCCGCCTTGGCAGTTGCCTCAGGAGCCGCAGCCATCACCTATGCTTTGCAGAATATCGTTCAGGCAGGCGACCATATCGTAGCGGCAGACAACCTCTACGGAGGCTCGTATAACCTCATTACGCACACGCTGGCCACGCAAGGCATCACGAACACCATCGTGAAGGTGAACGATCTTGCTGCGCTCGAGGCAGCCATACGTCCTAATACGAAAGTCATTTATGCAGAGACGTTTGGTAATCCCAATAGCGATGTGTTGAACATTGACGGCGTGGCAGAGGTGGCACATCGCCACGGCATACCCTTCATCGTGGACAATACGTTTGCCCCGTTGCTCATTCGTCCTCTGGAGCATGGTGCAGACATCGTGGTTCACTCTGCCACAAAGTTCATAGGCGGCCACGGTACGTCATTGGGTGGCATTATCGTTGATGGCGGCAAGTTCGACTGGAAGGCTAATGCCGACCGCTATCCATCCATTGCCAAGCCCGATGCCAGCTATCATGGCATTGTCTTTGCCGATGCTGTTGGTGCAGCAGCCTACGTGACCCGCATCCGTGCCGTCCTGCTGCGTGACACAGGTGCAGCCATCTCTCCTTTCAATGCCTGGCTGCTGCTGCAGGGCGTCGAATCGTTGCCCCTGCGCATTGAACGCCATGTGGAAAATGCCCGGAAGGTGGTCGACTATCTCTCGAAGCATCCGCTTGTCGAGAAAGTCAATCATCCGTCCATCACTTCGCATCCCGACCATCACCTCTACGAACGGTACTTCCCGAAAGGCGGAGCCAGCATCTTCACCTTCGAGATAAAGGGTGGCGAGAAAGCGGCTTGGCAGTTTATCGACGCCCTGAAGATCTTCACCTTGCTTGCTAATGTCGCAGATGTGAAGAGCCTCGTTATCCATCCTGCCACGACGACGCACTCGCAGCTTTCTGCCGAGGAACTTGTTGCGCAGCACATCACGCCCGGAACCATCCGTCTGAGTGTCGGCGTAGAACACATCGACGACATCATCAGCGACCTGGAACAGGCTTTCAATGCAATAAAATAAGGAAACGTTATATAAAAAGAAGATAGTATATGGCAATCTACAAATCTATTACCGACCTTATTGGCGGCACCCCGCTGGTCGAGCTTGGTACTTATGCAAAGAACCGCAGTCTGAAAGCTAACGTCATAGCTAAGATAGAATACTTTAATCCTGGTGGCAGCGTCAAGGATCGCATAGCCCTGAACATGATACTCGATGCCGAGCGGCAGGGCATCCTCAAGCAGGGCGGCACCATCATCGAGCCTACCAGCGGCAATACCGGCGTAGGCCTCTCCCTTGTCGGTGCGGTACGGGGCTATCGCGTCATCCTGACGATGCCCGAGACGATGAGCATCGAGCGCCGCAAGCTGGCGCAGGCATACGGCACGGAAATCGTACTTACACCCGGCAGCGAGGGTATGAAGGGCGCAATCCGCAAGGCAGAAGAGCTGCGCGACAGCACGCCCGGAGCCGTCATCCTGCAACAGTTCGAGAATCCGGCCAATCCCGCTATCCATGCAAAGACGACGGGTGAGGAGATCTGGAAGGACACGGACGGCAAGGTTGATGTGTTCGTGGCAGGCGTAGGCACCGGCGGAACGATTTCCGGTGTTGCCAAGACGCTCAAGAAATACAATCCGGCCATCCGCATCGTTGCTGTAGAGCCGTCTGCCAGCGCAGTCCTTTCCGGTCAGCCCTCCGGGCCGCACAAGATTCAGGGCATCGGCGCAGGCTTCGAGCCGAAGAACTTCGATCGTCCCCTTATTGACGAGATACTGCCCGTATCGAACGAGGACGCCTTGGCTACGGCACGTGCCTTGGCCAGGGAAGACGGCCTTTTCGTAGGTATTTCCTCTGGTGCAGCAGCCTATGCCGCTACCGTCGTAGCCCAGCGTCCCGAATTGGCAGGCAAGAATATCGTAGTCCTGCTGCCTGATACTGGCGAGCGCTACCTCTCCACTGCCTTGCTGGAGGGATAAAGTCTCCTCACGCGGAGAATGTTAGGAAAATTCGTGGTTTTGTACTCATGAGGATCGCGTATTGCGGCAACCTTCCGGGATGTTTGCAATACGCGATTTTCGTTTTCTGCCGAATCGGCCAGTAGTTTCGTGAACGGTGTCCTGCAAGGCACGCTTCGGAAACGGGAACGTTTCATAGCGTTTCGACGACGGGTTCAATGTCCTTCAGCCAGTCGTTGCCCGAGGCAGCGATGCGTCCGTCGGGCGTAGCGAGGATGATATAGGGCAGGTCTCTGATGCCCCATTCCTTTACGAGCGGACTGGCAAGGCTGCGAAAGTCGCAATAGCTGGGGAAGTCCACGGTGTCACGCTCCTCGATTGCGGTGAGTTGCTTCTTGTCGACATCGAGCGAATAGCTGATGAGATGGATTTCCTTGCCTTTGCCCTCCAGTTCGCGGCGCAGGCGCCTGGCACGGTAGAGGGCACTTGTGCTTCCGCTTTTCCACCCGGCCCAAAAAACAATGAGCAGCAGCTTCCCCTCATAGTCGCTGCGCTGTATTGTCTGTTCTTCCGTACCGTTGCCGCCATGTCCGGGCAGCAGGGTGAGGGAGAAGTCGGGCAGCGGGTTGCCTGTACGCGTCATGCCTATGGCACGGACGTGCGAGGCGAGCTTGGAGAGAGCGAGGTCGTCGGGACGGGCATGGCACAGGCTGTCGTACAGTTCCGTGGCCTGCTCGGGTGTCGTCGTGCTGTCGCAGAGGAAGTAGGACGTGAAAAGGTAGCGGCTCATATCGAGCGATGCATATTCCAAGATGAAGTCACGGGCAATGGCTTTCTGTTCGGAGGCCGACTTGCCAAGCGTGCTCAGCCGGAATTTGGTGTAGCTCTCATTGTCTTCCGAGCCGGATACTTCCACTTCGTTCAGGTTACGTGCGTCGCCCTTGACGAGGATGTCGGCGCCGGGATTCGCGAAGACTACCAGCTCCGAGGCGTTGGGGTAGAGTATGTGCAGGGTGGCAGTCTGCAAGGCTGGCAGCCTGTAGGAGAAGGCGCCGTCCTGAATACGCAGCGTGTCCAGCCGGTCAAGTTCCTCGTCGGTGCTGTAGATGAGGAACTCTCCCTGTTCCAGGTGTTCAAACTGCCCTTTGATGCGAACCTCTCCGGGATGCCCCGTGCAGCAGAGAAAGAGGGAGAGAAGAAGGAAGAGAAAAGACCCCCCGACCCCTTTGGAGGGGAGGAGGAGTCTCTTTCTTGTTGAATTATTCATCCTGTGTTTTTGTGCCTTGTCCCCGGAGAGGGGAGGATGGTGAGGCTTTACTTCAGCAGGCTCTTCACTGCGGTTGCATACTTGGCGAATTCCAAGTCGTTGGCAGCGCGGGTGGCGAGTGAGGGCTCCAGGCGGATGGCGTTAGCCAGGGCACTGGTCACGGTGTTTGCGTCGCCGGTGCGTGCGGCTAAGATGGCCTGCAGGTAGCTGGTGATGGCATCGGCATTCTTGATGCCGGCCAGTGTGGTCTTGGCGCTGGTGTAGTCCTTGGCCAGGATCTGTGCCAGGGCTGCGCTGTTGCTGTTCACGCCTGCCAGGTCGCTGGCAGCCTGTGTGTAGTTGCCCTTGGCAATGTTGAGGTTACCCATCACCTCCTTGAAGGTGTTGGCGCCGCTACCCTTTGCCAGGTAGTTCTCGGCAGCGCTCACGTTGCCCTCCTTCAGTGCGAGCAGCGCCAGGTTCGTGTTGACCTCGCTGGCATTCCTGTTGATGCTGGCAGCCTGCTTCAGGAGGCTCTGTGCGAGTTCGGTGCTGCCTTTGGAGATGGCCTGCTGTGCCATGTTGTTGATGGCGCGGTAGTCGCTGGGATACTGGCGGGCGATGGTCTCGTTCCACTGCTGGCGTGTAGCCTCGTCCTTCACTAACGTGTTGGCACCATAGATGAGCTCCTCTACGCTGAGCTTGCTGGGATCCTGCTGGTACTGAGCCAGAATCTGGTCGTCGCTGCGACCGATGATTTCGTAGTTCACGATGAGGCGTGCACGGCGAAGCTCGGGCAGGATGCTCTCCTTGATGTCGGTGAAGACCTCGCTCATGTTACGAATCTGCTGCTCGCGCTCCTCGGGATCCTGATACATGGAGAGGACGCGCAGGATGACGTCCTTGTCCTGCAGGTTGCTCTTGCTGACGAGCTCCTGGAAGCCGTCCCAGTCCTCGGCGGTGAACTTCGTGTCCACGCTGGCTCCCATCTTGATCTTCTTGAGTTCGCCCTTGAGGTAGTTCTCGCTGACGTTCAGTCGCTTTTCAGCCAGTTTCTCGTTGATTTCATACTTGCCGTCGGGGCTGGCGTATGCACTTACCTCGATGTTCTGCAGGGCACGTGTCTCCTCGTTGTCGTTGATCTCGCGCAGGATCTTGCCCAGATCCTTGATGCTGACCGTGTTGAGCTCGCTGGCACGGAGGTTGGCCTGATTGATGAGGAACTTAATGTTGGCTTCCTGCTTCTGTGCCATGATGCGCTGGTAGGCATCGGGAGCCGTAGCGGCATTGATGTCGCAGTAGCTCAGGAGCTGGCTTGTTGCAAGCACGCCATATCCGATCTTCACCTCGGGGATGCTGACGCTCTTCTTGCCGACCTTGGCGTCGAAGCGTGCATAGAGGTCGCTCTGAATCATGGGGTCAGCGTATGTGAAGTTGCTCTTCATCGTATATACGCCGCCCATCTTGTACTGCACGGTGGTGGCATTGCCTTCCACCTTCTCGCCCTGGAACGTGGCGCTCTGGCCCACTGCCTCGCCGCCCTGGTACTTAAGTACGGGAGTGATGGTGACCACGGCATTCTTCTTCATGTACTTTACGGGGAAAGTACCATTGATGGTGACAGGCACTTCGCCGCCTACAGCCTCGAGGGGAGTGGGTGTAACGGTAAAGTTCTCGTTCGACAGCTTGCCGAGCTTGCTGCAGGATGACAGCACAGCAACGGAAGCGGCTGTCAAAAGGATAAACTTGAAAGTTTTCATTTGTTTGTAGTAGATTGTATTTTGATCATTGTTTTTTGCGGGCGCAAAGTTACGAAAAAAAGTTAAAAGAACATCGCTCATGGTTTATTATTTTTCCTCTTCCGTGGCAGGCAGTGTGCAATATCGCCGGGTTTGGGTGGGCAATACATTATATAATATTATAATATAGTGACCTGATGGTTCATTTTTCAGGACACCTTGTCAATATAGGAATCCAAGCATCCAGAGCGGTAGTTTTGCGCCATCGGGCATGTCCCAGTCGTCGGCAAAGACATAGGAGTCTTCCATGCCTGCAATCTGTGAAAAGTCCTTGCTGCGTCCGCCTATCTCAAAAGTGTATCTTGCATCGATTTTGAAATCGCCTTGTGCCTTGCCGTATTCTACGGTGTGGCTTTCCGAAAGGCTGCATATAGCAAAGGTTTCGCGCAGCGTCCCGATTTCGGCCTTTGTGGGTGTCAGTGCAAAAAGGATATTGGGATTTTCCAGATAGACCTTGTCCGGTTTGGAAAGCTTGCCGATCTTTTTCTTGTCGGAATACAGCAGGTTGAGCACTTTGGCATCACTAAGGTATTTCAGATACTCCACTACCGTGTCACGCCCGATCTCAATGGCGGCAGCGATTTTATTTGCATTCAGCTCAAACGGGACTTCACTGCAGATAAGGGTAATGAGGGCCTGCAGTTTCCTGACATTGGCCACGTCGACTTTGCAGATCTGGGGCAACTCCGTTTCTATAATGTAGTTCACTACCTGCTCAATTTTAGTGTAGTATTCGCCCTCTCCCTCCGTCAGGAAGGGATAGTAGCCCTTTTCCAGATACTCTTTGAACAAGGCGACAGGTTTGCATTTCGAAGAAACCTCCTGCCACAGGTCGTATGGACGAGCCAATATCTCCTCCAATGACCGTCGCTTGAAGTTCAGGCCATGATAGAAACGAAGTGCTTCACGGAATGAGAGTCCGGGCATCGTGTACCTGACTGCACGACGGGAAAGGTCTGCGTCTCCTTCCCTTAGCCGCAGCAGGGAAGACCCGCTGACGATAAGCTTCAAGTCTGGGTACAATTCGTGAATCTCTTTGATTTCACGGCTCCAGTCCGTTGTACCTGACTTGTACTTGTGAATTTCATCGATGGCTAACAATTCGCCGCCTCGAATTGCAAATTCCTCGGCCAGTCCGACAAGCGTTCGCATGGAGAATTCCACCGTATCGGCCGAACAATAGAGTATGCGGCGGTTGCCGAGCCCATAGTTCTGCTTTAGATGCTGCTTGATGAGCGTGGATTTGCCCACGCCTTTAGCTCCCACGATGGCGATAAGCTGGGCATTCCAGTGTATCTCGTTCATCTTGTCGCGAATGATCTCCGTCTGGGTGTTTGCCAGCAGCCTGTCACTTTTTCTGAATAATGAATCCATGCAATTTTTGTTTTGTCGGCACAAAGATAGCAAAAATGTTGCGCACAGGCAGCATTTCCTGGGAAAAATGTTGTTTGGGCGCAACATTTTTTTGCCTGAGAGGAGGTTTTTCCCTCCCGCTCGGGTGGGGGTTTAGGATCACTCGAGTGAAATCATCGTTTCACTCGAGTGAATTGACCGTTTCACTCGAGTGATTTGGTAGTTTCACTCGGGTGATTTGACGATGGCACTCGGGTGATGTTGTAGAATCACTCGGCAGAATGGTTTTCTGGTATGGTTC
>JAFLUV010000149.1 GCA_022508635.1 Prevotellaceae bacterium | reverse complement strand
TTGCAGGGAGCCGACGGGGAATCGGGTAGGGATTCCTTTGGTGGTCTTGTTTATTTTCCGTAATTTTGCACGCAAAATACGATATAGGATATGATACTGTCAATGACCGGATACGGCAAGGCCTCGGCCGAATTCCGGGGAAAGAAAATCATCGCAGAGGTAAAGTCGCTCAATAGCAAGGTCCTCGACCTCTCCGTCCGCCTGGCGCCCGTCTATCGCGAGAAGGACATGGAGGTGCGGGCAATGGTGTCGCAGAGCCTGGAGCGCGGCAAGGCGGAGTTCAGCCTGTGGGTGGAGCAGCAGAGCATGGCGGAGGCCTGTCCCGTCGATGCCGACCTGCTGTGTGCCTACTACCGGCAGATGAAGGAGATCTCTTCCCGCTGCGGCCTGCCGGAGCCTGCCGACTGGTGGCAGACGCTGCTGCGCATGCCGGACGTGCTGTCGCGCGGCGAGGTGCAGCAGGAGCTTACCGAGGAGGAGTGGGACGTGGCAAGGGGCGTCGTGCAGCAGGCCATAGACCAGCTGATGGCATTCCGCAGGCAGGAGGGCGAGGCCCTGCAGCGCAAGTTCGAGGAGAAGCTGGACAACATCGCCGAGCTGTTGGCCGGCATCGAGCCTTACGAGAAGCAGCGCGTGGAGAAGATACGGCAGCGCATCGTGGAGGGACTGGCTGCCATCCCCGACGTGCAGTACGACAAGAACCGCCTGGAGCAGGAGATGATATACTACATCGAGAAGCTGGACATCAGCGAGGAGAAGCAGCGCCTGACGAATCACCTCCGCTACTTCCGCGATACGATGCAGGACGGCCACGGACAGGGCAAGAAGCTTGGCTTCATTGCACAGGAGATGGGCCGCGAGATCAACACCACGGGCAGCAAGAGCAACCTGGCAGAGATGCAGAACATCGTGGTCAGGATGAAGGACGAGCTGGAACAGATAAAGGAACAGGTATTGAACGTGATGTAGGACTCCCTACGGGAAGGGAAAGATATGGAAAAGGGTCGTATACTGATAGTCTCTGCCCCGTCGGGAAGCGGGAAGAGCACGATAGTGAACTATTTGCGGCAGGAGCATCCAGAGTTCCGGCTGGCCTTTAGCGTCAGCGCCACCAGCCGTCTGCCGCGAGGCACGGAGCAGGATGGCGTGGACTATTACTTCCTGACGGCCGAGGAGTTCCGCCGACATATCGAGGCCGGCGACTTCTTGGAGTACGAGGAAGTCTACGAAGGGCGCTTCTACGGGACACTGAAGAGGCAGGTGGACGAGAAGCTGGCAGCCGGCATGAACGTCGTGTTCGACGTGGATGTCAAGGGCGGAGTCAACATTAAGCGCTACTACGGCGACAGCGCCCTGAGCATCTTCATTCAGCCGCCGTCGGTGCAGGCTTTGCGCGAACGCCTCATAGGCCGTGCTACCGACGACATGGAGCAGATAGAGAAGCGACTGGCAAAGGCGGAGTATGAGATGACGTTCGCCCCGCAGTTCGACCGGATTCTCGTCAACGACGACCTGGATACTGCCAAGCGTGAGGCCGTGGAAATGCTGAGGGACTTCCTGAGCCCAGGGGAACAGTAACGCTTCAGGCCGCGTGCTACGGAACATGAAAGGAAGAAGGACAGGCATCTACGGCGGCAGCTTCAATCCCGTCCATGAGGGGCACGTGCGCCTGGCAAAGGCACTTGCCGACAGCAGCCTCCTCGACGAAGTGTGGCTGCTGGTTTCGCCGCAAAACCCGTTTAAGGCGGAAGACAAGCTGATGGACGACGACGTGCGCCTGCACCTGGCACGCCTTGCCGTAGCGGACGTGCCAGGCGTCGAAGTCTGCGACCGCGAGTTCTCCATGCCCCGCCCTTCGTATATGTTCCATACGCTCGACGCATTGAGCAGAGAACATCCCGACCGCGAGTTCGTCCTCATCATAGGTGCCGACAACTGGGAGCGCTTTCCCCAGTGGTACCGCAGCCGGGACATCCTTGCCTCCTACCGCATCGTCATCTGCCCAAGGCCTGGCTTCGTCCTTCATGGCGTACCGGAGAACGTCACATTGGCGGACACACCACTGTACGATATCAGCAGTACAGAGATACGACGCAATCTCTGTCGCCCCGACTATGACGGCGAGGGGTTGTGCCCCGCAGTGTGGCAGGAAATAAAGAAAATACGCGGAAATGTTTGTCAAGTCACAAAAACGACGTAACTTTGCCTGCCGGAAAATAAATGTATACGAATGATGCTGAAGGGTAAAGGATATGTGGCAATGTTGTTGCTTGCCGTGTTCTGTTGTCTGTTCCCCGCCGATATGTTGGCAGAAGAAGAATTGGTCGCCTTCGGTGACTTCGAGTCATGGATAACGCGTAGCATCAAAGAGAGCACAATCGTAGGCGGCAAGACACAAAAGCTCTACGAAGTGGGGCCGACAGGTATTTACGACGGCCCCCGTGCCTACACCAACCAGGGAGGCTCGCCATGGGCATGCAGCAACGTGTATGCCAAGGTGTACGGCGTGGTAAAGACCAATATCAGTGTCTACCCTGACACACACGATAACGGCTTGTGTGCCAAGCTCACAACGCACATCGTCAGTTGCAAGGCCATTGGCATCGTCAACATAAGCGCACTTGCTACGGGAAGCCTGTTCTTAGGTACTCTTTTGGAACCCATCACGGACACGGCTAATCCGATGGCAAAGATGGACATGAGCACTCCCTTTACCCATAAGCCTAAGGCCTTGAAGTTCGACTATAAGTTCTACACGCCCGGAACGCCCCGCATTCGCGAAACGGGCTTTGGTCGCCGGCAAGAGGTCAGCGGCCAGGACATGGCACAGTGCATCTGCCTGCTGCAAAAGCGCTGGGAGGATGCAGACGGCAACATCCATGCTCTGCGCGTAGGCTCTATGCTCCAGCGTTTCTCACAGAATACCTCTGAATGGAAGGACGGACAGACTTTCACCATCCACTACGGTGACATCACCCACGAGAGCTTCTACCAGGATTGGATGGGATTGCGCACCGGCAACAATACTTTCTGTGCCAAGAACAGCAAGGGGAAAATCGTTCCCGTCCAGGAAGAAGGATGGGCACGGCCAGACGATGAACCTACGCATATCATCCTGAAGTTCGACAGTAGTCATGGCAGTGCCTATACCGGAACAGTGGGGAACACCCTTTGGATAGACAATGTAAAGTTCGTATACTGAATACTAAAAAGGATTGTCCCGTCATATAGCGCTTGCCCGGTTAATTCCCAACATTCAATTATCTGACATTAAGCATTTCGTTACACACGTGCGTCCGTACTACCTTCTTCAAGAGTCCTTGCTCCGTCGCAACTTGGAGCTTATCAAGTATGTCGCTGATGCGGCTGATGTGGAGATTATCCTTGCCTTCAAGGCTTTTGCCTTGTGGCGTACGTTCTCCATTTTCCGCCAGTATATCCGCCATACCACTGCCAGTAGTCTCTGTGAGGCACGCCTCTCGCTCGAAGAGTTCGGGTCGTTGGCCCATACCTATAGTCCTGCTTATGAGGAAGACGAGATGCATGAGATACTACATTGCAGTGGACACGTCACTTTCAATTCCCTTTCTCAGTACGAACATCTACGTCCTGTCTGTGAGAGTTTTAGCGAGCATCCTGTCTCCTATGGCTTGCGCATTAATCCGGAATATAGCGAGATAGAGACTGAACTTTACAATCCCTGTGCTCCCGGCAGCCGTTTCGGAGTGCTTGCTGAACAGCTTCCCGAGCAGCTTCCGCAAGGCATAGAGGGCTTCCACTGCCATTGCCATTGCGAGAGTCCTGCTTCGGCGTTGCAGCACACATTGGAACATCTGGAGGCGAAGTTCGGGCGATGGCTCCCGCAACTCAAGTGGCTTAACTTAGGAGGAGGGCACCTGATGACGCGCAAGGACTATGACGTGGAACACCTTATTAATATATTAAAGGGGCTACATCGGCGTTATCCGCATCTGCGCATCATATTGGAGCCAGGCAGTGCCTTTGCCTGGCAGACGGGATCTTTAGTGGCGGAAGTGGTTGACATCGTCGAGAACCATGGCATCCGGACTGCCATCTTGAATGTTTCCTTTACCTGTCACATGCCAGACTGCTTAGAGATGCCTTATCAGCCAGAGGTGCGTGGAGCAGAAAGTCTTCCTTTCGATGCAGCTTCCGGCAGTGCGCAGGGGCAGAACATCTACAGACTGGGCGGTAACAGTTGTCTGAGCGGTGACTACATGGGTTGCTGGCGTTTCCCAGAGCCGCTTAGGATTGGGCAACAGATTGTGTTCGAGGACATGATACACTATACAACGGTCAAGACCACAATGTTCAACGGTATCATGCATCCTTCCATTGTCCTGGAGCATACAGATGGTAGCCGCGAGACACTACGTACCTTCACTTACGAGGACTATCGGGACAGGATGGATTGATACCATCTGCCTTTGTTCCTTCAGGGAAGACGAACAGGCAAGAGGCAAATTCCTCTCCCTTTTAGGAAAAACCCTTCTTCCCCATTGTCGTTTTATGTATACCTTTGCAGCATCAAAACAACAAATAAAACGACAAGGCTATGAAAAAGTTATTCCTTTCCCTGGTACTTTCGGTGGCAGTCCTCGCAAGTGCCCATGCAATGAGTTTCAGTCGTGCACAGTCAGAGGCTCTCTATCTGACGGACAAGATGGCGTATGAGCTCAACCTCAATGACCAGCAGTATAACGATGCCTATGAGATTAACCTCGACTATTTCCTGAGGATGGAGTCGCCTTCGGATGTCTATGGTCGTTACTATGACTATCGTCTTAGCGACTTGCGTTGCATCCTTCACGACTGGCAGTACAGTCTTCTGCTTGCAGCCGACTATTTCCTCCGTCCTCTCGCCTGGCGTGCTGGAGGCTGGTTCTTCCCTATCTACAGCTACTATAATCGCGGCAGCTTCTTCTATAGTCGTCCTCGTGTATGGGCAACGTACCATGGCGGTCACAGCCGTTTCCATCATTCCGCAGGGTTTTATGTGAACCGTCGTCCTGTATGGAGCGGAGGCCTGCGTGGTCACGATATGAGTCGTCCTGGACAGGGAGCAGCTCATCGTCCTGCTGCTGCATCTCACAATGGTGCAGGTCGTGGTGGCAGTGTGCAGGCAGGTAGCGGCAGAGGCTATAGCTTTGATATAAACGGACGTCAGGGTGGCATGAATCGTCAGCTTCAGGGCGGCAGCAATAGCGGCGGGGCTGCTTCTGGAAGACAAGGCGGTAACATCAGCAATAGCAATGCGTCTTCCGGCATGCGTGGCAGCAGTCGCAATGGTATAGGCTCAGGTAGTTCAGCAATAGGCGGCAGCCGTGGCAGTGGTAGTTCAAACGGTTCTGCAGTACGCGGCGGCACTCGTGCCCCGAGTGCTTCATCAGGGCGTGGCAATTCTTTCGATGGCAGCAGTTCGCGTATAAGTGGCGGAGCGCAGGCTGGCAGCAGTCGCAGCGGACGTAGATAAGATACGTAAGGCTATAATAAGATCGTCAGTGTCTTGGAATCTATTCCGAGACACTGATTTTTTATGTGGTTTCTGACATAGGTTTATGGGATTTCTGACATAGATTTCCTGGTCAGGTAGAGGTTTTTTAATCAGTTTGGCTCATTTTTTAGAAACTTTTTCATACCTTTGCAT
>JAFLUV010000148.1 GCA_022508635.1 Prevotellaceae bacterium | reverse complement strand
ACTCGAGTGGATGTTTAAGATCACCCGAGTGAATTGCCCTGTTCACTCGAGTGAAATCATCGTTTGACTCGAGTGAATCGATGATTTGACTCGAGTGAAAATGGGAGGCTATTTTCATGACAGCAATTTAGTGAATAACCCATGCTGGACATCATGTCAGCAGATGTATATCATCTATAAGATTATTAACAACTTACAAGCCTTGAAAATTCGTCGAACTCACGTTAATTAAGACTTATGCTTGGCTTATACAAGAAAAGTCCCCGAGGTGTCATGTGCTCCCCAAGGACTTTCTTTTGGCCTATGTCTCAAACCGTCTTTGTTCCTATTAGCGAACTACAGTCTTTTTGCCGTCCTTGACGTAGATGCCCTTAGGCAAATTGTCTGTTGAGGAGTTTTCGTTTACTTTCTGTCCGGCAAGGTTATACCAGCCGCGGATGTACTTGCTGCTGCCTGCTGCCTGCTCTTCCTCTGCACGGAGGGGAGCGATGGCAGTGCCTATCTCGCCGTTGAGCATCTTGTCAACGTAGACTTTCATCCAGTGTCCGCCTACGACGCTGCGGGCACGGAAACTTACCCAGCTACCGTTGCCGTCAGTGTAGTACCAGTCTGAGAGGGGGACACGAGACGGTGTTTCGTTGGCATACTTCCAGACAAGATTCGAGATACGAAGGAAATATGAATCGTTTCGTGCCAGTGCTGCCGTCCACATCTCCCAGTCGCTCTTGGTGTAGCTGGAGCGGCTGTCAAGGGGAAGACCGTATGTGCGGAGATTGCTGAGATAGTAATTATACTCCAGATTCTTAACCTGGTCGGAGAAGAGTCCGAGTCCCCAAGCTTTGTCCCATACCATATTATATTTCTGGCTCCAGGTGCCGGCGCGGTCGTAAGCGAGCTTGTAGTGCGTGCCGTCCCTGGCGAGAGTAACCCAGCTGGCGGCCATCTCCTGAGCCTTGTTCAGATAGCTGGTATAGGCATCCATGTCGCCACGCATGTAGCAGAGCAGGGAGTAGCCAGCCACACCCATGATGGCCTTGACTGCGAGATTGGCATTATGTGCCAGGTGACCGGCGAAGTCGTCGGTACAAAGCTGGTTCTCGGGATCAAGTCCGTTCTTTGCAAGGTATTCGGTCCACGTGGTGAGTGTCTTCCAATAACGGTCTGCCCATTCCGTGTTGCCGTCTACGACGGAGATGGCGGCAGCCAGGATGACAATGTTGGCACTCTCCTCGATTGGCATATTGCCGGCAAAGCCTCCGTTGGCATCCGGGAAACGTATGGAGTAAACCTGGTTGTTGGCATGGGGATAGGTGCCAAGATCGTGTGCCGCGAAGTTGAATCCCCAGCGATCACTTTCGCAATAGTCAAGGATAGAGGTGCACATGCCTTTCATCAGTTCCGTGTTGTAGAGCAGGAAGAGCGGTGCGGAAGGATAGGTCAGGTCGACGGTGTTGACGCATCCGTTGGAGTTGTTTTCCTTGGAGAAGAAGAGTAGGTTGCCCTTATTGTCCTGGAATATCTTGTGTGCTGCGATACAATGACGATAGGAGAGGCAGAGAATCTCAGCATATTTGTCGTTGCTAGAAGCAAGACCGTCATCGTAGATAATCTGATCCTGCATTTTACAACGGGTCATAATGTCAACATAGCCGTCCTGGAACTCAGCAAAAGCCTGCTGGATGGTCTTGCCATTCCGTGCCCAATAGCCTTTGTAGTCAACGTCCATATAGCGCATGTCGTAGATTTCATCATAGCCAAACATCATGTAGCTGGCTGCCTGGCTGACCTTCCCGAAATCGTGCACGTAGGAAAGTTGCGGCATTTCGCCTTCGTCGGTGCTCTCGTATGGAGTCGTGCTCTCAGGGAGCTTGCCGGTAGAAGCGAAGGTAGAGGCGGTGAATTCTTGGTCGGCTACGGAGATGGTGCCGTTCACGTCGGGCAGGTAGAGGTAGCCCCAATCGATGGTGATGTTGTCGCCAGTCCTGCCCAAGATTTTTTGTTCCTGGCTGCCGCTCTTGATGTATTGGCGCTGACCGTCGCTGACGATGGTAGTCGTAGTAGCCTGACTGTTGTTATCCACGGTCAGCTCGGGCGTGGTGCCGAAGTAGAATTGTACATCGTGTTCCTGCTCGTCATTGCTGCGTACTTGATAGGAGATATAGTTGATAGGCGTGGACATGAGGTCAACGTCATCCATGAGGAATGGTGCCGTGAAGACGAGATCGAGGTCGACACCGCCGCAGGTGAAGGTATAGTAAGTACTGGTTGGCAGGACATTGCATGCCGTCTGTGTTGCCTGCAGCTCAGCTGTCGATTCGGCATAGAGGCCTATGTCAGCCAGGGCACCACCCGTCGTGTTGTGAACATGGTAGGCAATGACGTTCGTACCTGCATGCAATGCATTCTTGTCAGCATCGGTCAACTGGTATTCTACGTTCTGCACCCAGGTGTTGCCCGTGTTGACAACGCGGCGACCGTTAATGTAGGCCTGGCAGACATCGTCGTGCGAATAGATGAGTACGAGGCTCTTTGCCAGGTCTTCCTCAGTGAGGGTGACGTAGCGGCGGATGTAATAGTCGCTGTTTTCTGTCGTCCATGGGGTATTTACGTTCGGATACTCGTTGGGGGTACCGAAGGCTCCTTGCTTTGTTTCCCAGTCCGTATCGTCGAAGTCCTCGCCAGCCCACGCGGTGCCGCTCAGGGTGGTCGTCTTTACTTTGGCATCCCAGGCACCCTCGTCTGCCATTCCTGCACCTGCGATGGATTCACGCCCGGGGTGGAAGCCCATCACGTTCTTGTAGAGGCCTATGTCGGCCTGTGCGCCGCCAGTAGTGTTGTGCACATGGAATGCAATGACGTTGTCGCCTTCCACGAGCGAAGCCCGGGCTGCACCCGTAAGCTGTAGCCTGACGTTCTGGTGCCACTCTTCTTTCGTCGACACGATTTGTATGCCGTTAATGTAGATCTGGCAGACATCATCGTGCGAATAGACGACCCAGAGATCGCTTCGCAGGTCTTCTGCCGTCAGGGTTACGTGGCGGCGGATATAGCGGTCGGTATTGTTGCCTGTCCAGTTTGTCTTGATATAGGGATATTCACTCGCTGTTCCCCAGGGACCCGTCTGGGTTCCCCAGCCGCTTTCGCTGATGTCAGGGTTCATCCAGGTGCTTTCCAAGGATGCCGGTATGCTGTTGCGCACCTTGGCCGTGTATCCGCCCTTGTTGCCCATGGGAGCGATGGGCAGAAGCTTGGTAGAACGCTGCGAACCCATGAAGCGATATACCTGACCATCTACGCGCAAGAGACCGTCCATTGCCTTCTGCTGGTTGTCCCAATGCTTGGTAGTACCCTCGTTGAGATTGTTATAGGGCGACCAGAATGAGAAATAAGGGTCGTTGACCAACAGGGGGACACTGGGTGCTCGGAGAGCCACCTTCTTGTATGGTTCAAAGAAGTCCGGTGTCTGAGCTTGCATGAATGAAGCAGCAGTGAAAGCCGCAATCATAAATAGTGACTTGCGCATAATCTTTTTACTATGTTACAAATTTAGACTAATATCGGCGCAAAATTAGCAAATTTTCTCTAAGCAGCAAAGTTTTATCCCCAAAAACATATATTTTTTATAAATAATATAAATATATTTTATATGCCCCCCCTGTTATATCCAATTTTATTTCTTATCTTTGCACACAAGAATAAACACATTGCATGCTATGATAAAATACAATATCCCCGTATTGTTGCTTACAGGCTATTTGGGAAGTGGCAAAACAACCCTGCTCAACCGCATCCTTTCCAACCAACGCGGCATTCGCTTTGCTGTTATCGTCAACGATATTGGCGAGGTGAACATCGACGCCGATCTCATCCAGAGGGGCGGCATCGTAGGCGGACAGGACGATAGCCTCGTCGCATTGCAGAACGGCTGCATCTGCTGTACCCTCAAAATGGACTTGGTGCAGCAGCTGCACGACATCATTGCCATGCAGAAGTTTGACTACATCGTCATTGAGGCCAGCGGCATCTGCGAGCCGGAACCCATAGCGCAGACCATCTGTTCGATGGCACGTATGGCGCCAGAGGTAACGAAGGATGGTCTGCCTTATCTCGACTGTATTGTCACCGTGGTCGATGCCCTCCGCCTGAAGGACGAGTTCGACTGCGGCACAGGACTCACCGCAGGAAACGTCGGCGAGGAGGACATCGAGAACCTCGTCATCCAGCAGATAGAATTCTGTAACATTATCCTGCTGAACAAGGCAGATGAAGTGGAGCCCCGTGAACTGGAACGCATACGCCAGATTATCCGCGGCATCCAGCCCAAGGCACAGATTATCCCTTGCAACTATGGCGACGTGGAGCTCGACAGGCTGTTGAACACCGCTCTTTTCGACTTCGAGAAGGTTGCCACCTCAGCAACATGGATTGGGGAGATGGAGGGTCATCACGACGATGATGACGACGACCACCACGACGACCACCATCATCATGAAAATCATCATGACCATGAGGAGCACGATCATCATCATGGTCACCATCATCACCACCACGAAGAGGGTGAGGCAGAGGAATACGGCATCGGAACTTTCGTCTACTATCGTCGCCAGCCGATGGACTTAGGTGAGTTCGATCATTTCGTAGCACGTCTGTGGCCGAAGAACATCATTCGCGCCAAAGGCATCTGCTATTTCCGCGGAGAGGAAGACGTCTGCTATCTCTTCGAGCAGGCAGGCAAGCAAGTCAAGTTGCAGAACATCGGCCAGTGGTATGCCACCATGCCTGCCGCAGAGCTTGAAGCCATGAAGCAGCGCGATGCCAACCTCCGCCGTGACTGGGACGAACATTACGGTGACCGCATGCAGAAGTTGGTCTTCATCGGCCAGCACCTCGACAAGGAAGCCATTGCTGCCCTGCTCGACGGCTGCTTAGCAGAATAGCACGACACCACAGAAAAACAATGACACACGAACCAACGCCATAACAGCATATTCGTTAATCACCAATTACGGAACAGTTAGGAAAAAATTACGGGACAGTTAATCATCAATTGCCGAACAACTAATGATCAAATAAAGCAACTAATTAAAATTTTACATATTATTAACTTAAAACAATTATCTATGAAGAAAAAACGTACATTGTTAGCAACCTTAGTCCTTAGCGGCTTGATGTCCATGCCAGCACTGGCTGACGGCGTCATGAGCTTGCAGGGGATTGGTTCCGAAGGAGTGACTGCTCCGGTAGAAGGAAAGTATTACGTTATTCAGGGTCATAGCCAGCACAGCACCATTACATGGCTCTATGACAATGGCGAAGGTCTGACAGCGACAGAAGCCGCAGAACCGGGTGAAGGTCCCGAAAGCATGAAATATGTCTGGACCTTCGAATCCAGCGACGAGGGCTATTATGCTGCCAAGAACCTTACCACAGGACGCTACATCCACATTGCCGGCACTGGCAGTGGTGGTGCCGTGGAGATGCAGAACGCTCCCTCTTATTTCACCATCAGCGTAGGCAATGACGAAGATCCGAACGTGGTTGCTCTCAAGAAGAACGGCTACGACCAGTGGATAGACATGGGCTATACCGGTATGGCTCCCGAAACATGGAGTGGAGGCGTAGGCGGTTCGCGTCGTATGTATATCTACGAGGCAGAAGTGGGATTTATAGGTGAGCTTGAAG
>JAFLUV010000147.1 GCA_022508635.1 Prevotellaceae bacterium | reverse complement strand
CCCGCAAGGGCATCTACGTCAAGGACGGCAGGAAGGTAATGCTCAGGTAAAGGCAGGGCTTTCGGAGAATCATACTCCGACGTACTCACGAAAAGGAAAGGCTGAACCCTGAACAGGGGATTCAGCCTTTTTTCATCGCCCCACACAATACCATGAACCAGACTGCATTCAGTATGCATGTATTTCCCAAAAACACGGCAAAACACTTTGCCGTTCCAAAAGAATTATGTACCTTTGCATCACTATGAAATACAAATCACTTATTCTGCTGCTCCTCATTGCAGCAACAGCAATGGGGCAAAACCCTAAGAGAGAATTTCGCGGAGCCTGGATACAGGCCGTCAACGGACAGTTCATGAACCTTGGTCGCGACCGCATGCAAGCCATGCTCACCAGCCAGTTGAACGACCTGCAGCGCGACGGCATCAACGCCATATTCTTCCAGGTACGCGTCGAAGGCGATGCACTCTATCCCAGCCTGATTGAACCCTGGAGCCGCTACCTCACCGGCCAGCAAGGCACACCGCCCAACCCCTATTGGGATCCCCTGCAGTGGATGATAGACCAGTGCCACGCACGAAACATGGAACTGCACGCCTGGATAAACCCCTACCGCGCAAAGATGAAGGGAACGACAGCCCTGGCATCGACACATGAATACGCACGCCACCCCGACCGTTTCTTCGACTACGACGGCCTCTTCCTCTTCGACCCCGGACGACCCGAGAACCGCGACTACATCTGTCAGGTAGTACGCGACATCGTCAGCCGCTACGACGTAGACGGCATCCACATAGACGACTACTTCTACCCCTACCCCGTAGCAGGCGTGCCCATTCCCGACGACGCTTCCTACAGCGTCTATGGCGGCGGAATGGAACGCAGCGAATGGCGCCGGCAGAACGTAAACAAGTTCATGCAACAGATGTGCCACGAGATACGCGAAGTAAAGCCTTGGGTGAAGTTCGGCGTCTCGCCGTTCGGCATCTACCGCAACCAGCGCAGCGACCCCAACGGCAGTGCCACCAACGGACTGCAAAACTATGACGACCTCTATGCCGACGTACTGGAATGGGTGCGTCAGGGATGGGTAGACTACAACATACCCCAGATATACTGGGAGATAGGAAACAAGGCTGCTGACTACGAGACACTCGTCCAGTGGTGGAGCAAGAACGCAGGACAGCGCCCCATATACGTCGGACAAGACGTAGAGCGCACGGTCAAGTTCCCCGACCCATACAATCCCGCCCAGCACCAGATGCACCGCAAGTATCAGTGGCAGCGCTCGTTGCCCGGCATACAAGGCAGCTGCCAGTGGTACGCCGCAGCCGTATGCCAGAACCCCGGCAACTACCAGGAAGTGTTGCGTCAGCAATACCACAGCACCCCTGCCCTGCAACCCCTAATGCCCTGGATAGACAGACATGCACCCGGCAAGCCCCGCAAGACGGCAATAATATGGACAGGAGACGGCCCCGTGCTCTGCTGGTCTGCTCCAAAGGGCAAGTCCATAATGGACGAGGCTCAGCAGTACGTAGTCTACTGCTTTGCTCCGGGCGAGGAGATAGACACGGACGATGCTTCAAAGATTCTCTGCATCACCCGCAATACGATGCTCCCACTCTCTTACCAGGGCGGCGAGACGAAGTTTACATTCGTCGTGACAGCCCTTGACCGCCTGCATAACGAATCGAAGGCAGCAAAGAAGAAGGTAAAGCTGTAAGGGGTGGAACGGCACATCTGCTCTCTCCTTCTCTGCGTGATATTTGTTATCCCGTCGGGCAGTATGGCGCAACGGGTAATGTGGTGGAACGTAGAAAACCTCTTCGACTGCCAACACGACTCGCTCCACGATGACTTGGAGTTCCTTCCGGAAGGTATTCACCACTGGACCCGCGGGCGCTACTGGAAAAAACTCGACAACCTTTCGCGCACCATAGCAGCCGTTGCAGGCGACGACGATTGGCCGATGGCCATCGGGATATGCGAGGTGGAGAACGACACCGTCCTGCGCGACCTGACCCGACGCAGTCCCCTGCGCATAGCACGCTACGCCTATATCCACGAAGAGAGTCCTGATCCCCGGGGCATCGATGTGGCAATGCTGTATGACTCCCTGCAGTTTCGTCCACTGGGACATCAGGCAATACGCATCCCTTCAGTAGACCACGGCCATCCCCCCACGCGAGATATCCTGTACGTCTGGGGACTCTGCCCTACCCAACCAGACACATTACATTTCATAATGCTACACTTGCCCAGCCGTGCCGGAAGCGGAAGACAAGGCGAGGCACATAGAAAACTTGCCGTCAGGACACTCTGCACCCTTCTTGACAGCCTGCAAGACAAAAGTATCTTGCTCATGGGGGATTTCAATGCAGAACCCCGCGATGCCATCTTCCGCATCATAGGTGATCGCATGATTTCACTCATGCCACAAAGCCGCAAAGAACTGCGACGTGCACAGGGCACTTATTATTTCCAGCATCTTTGGGGATTCCTTGACCACATCCTTGTCAGCCAGCGCCTGCATCCCCGCTGCAAAGAGCTTAAAGTAGGACGCTTCCCATTCCTATTAACAGAAAAAGGCACGCCGTGGCGTACCTATCAGGGTCCTGTATATAAAGGAGGATTCAGCGATCACTTGCCCATCTGGGTCGACCTGTCGAGCAGGTAGGCATCAAGTACTGTCATTGCTGCCATTGCTTCTACCACAGGTACTGCTCGCGGCAAGACGCAAGCATCATGGCGACCTTTGGCCGTCAGCGTAGTGGCATTGCCTTGCTTGTCAACCGTCTCCTGCTCAAACAACAACGTAGCAACAGGCTTGAAAGCAACGCGGAAGTATATGTCCTGACCGTTCGAGATACCACCCTGAATGCCGCCACTGTTGTTCGTTCGGGTTGTTATGCCGCCACTGCCGTCTGGCACAAAGATGTCGTTTTGTTCACTGCCACGACCGCAAGCTCCTGCAAAGCCAAGACCATACTCAAAGCCTTTGACTGCGTTGATGCTGAGCATCGCTGCTCCAAGCCTTGCATGAAGCCTGTCAAACACCGGCTCACCTAATCCCACGGGACAACCCTTTATGACACATGCTATGACACCGCCTATAGTGTCGCCCTCAGCCTTTACCGACATAATGAGCTGCGACATTTGTTCTGCCACTTTGTCGTCCGGACAACGTACAGTGTTCTGCTCTGCCTTCTCCAGGTTATAGTCCTTATAGGAACCAGGCAGGATGATGTTTCCCACCTGCTGGGTATAGGCTTGAATGCTGATACCTGCCTGGCGAAGCGCAAGCTTGGCAAAGGCACCACCTACGACACGGCTGATAGTCTCGCGAGCCGAACTGCGTCCACCACCGCGATAGTCACGCACGCCATACTTCTGCTCATAGGTGAAGTCGGCATGCGAAGGACGGAACACGTTACGCATGTTCTCATAGTCCTGACTGTGCTGGTTGGTGTTGCGCACGAGGAATCCGATGGGGCAACCTGTAGTATGTCCCTCAAAGATACCGCTGAGGAGCTCCACTTCGTCGTCTTCCTTACGAGCCGTGGTAAGGCTGCTCTGTCCAGGCTTACGGCGAGCCAGTTCACTTTGGATGAAGTCTGTATCGACCTCAATCCCTGCCGGCATACCATCAATGATGCCGCCTACAGCTGCCCCATGACTCTCGCCAAAAGTGGTGAGGCGGAAAATCTGTCCAAATGTGTTCACAATAATGAGGCTTTAGGTTGATTTCATCAAGAGAGTCCAGACACTAAGGCTAAGCCTGACTATTTATTTGCAACCGCTACAGTTGTCACAGCCGCCACCTCCGCAACTGCCGCCTCCGCAACCGCCTCCACAGCCGCCACAACCCGTTATCTGGTTAAGGGCATCGCGTATCTCCTCATTGGTTGCATCGCGAGCCTCAACGACAGAACCCACGAAGTTAAGGCTTTTACCGGCCAACGGATGATTGATGTCGACGGTTATCGTCTGCTCTCCTATCTCGACGATGAGCCCGTTGAAGCGTGCTCCATCAGGACTGTTCAGGGGGACGACTGCACCTTCGTAGATGAAGCGGGAGTCCAGCTTGCCGTTGATTTCAAAGACGCTGCGCGGCACTGCCTGCTTGCCTGAGGCTTCATATTCGCCATAAGCATCGGCAGGCGCGAGGGTAAAGTCGAAGGTATCGCCGGCCTTCAGGGAAACAATCTGTGCCTCGAAGGCATCGAGCGTCATGCCCAGTGCACTGACAAAGATGAAAGGTTCGCCCTCAGCCGTTTCCTCCATCAACTCGGGTTCTTCGCCGGGAGCAGCCGTATAGAGTTTGTACATCACGGCGATGTACTTGTTTTTGTTCTCAGTAGCCATAAATCCTTACCTTAATTATATAAATTACGTGCAAAGGTACTGAATTATTTTTTAATTTGCTTATCTTTGCACGAAAATTTGATTTTCCCATAAAGACTAAGACTTATTTGTATGACTAAAGCGACAAGGCGCGAAGCCAATGAACTCTACACCCTTTTCTCGCTGCTGGCAGGCGGAAGCATAGGCCGTGCCAATGCACTGGGCAAGGCTGACGGCGACATACCCGTGGCTGCCGTGCAGCGACGCGAGCACGACGGGCAGCGTCTCTATACCATCGAGGAGAAGGAAGTACACATACAGGGGACTGCCATGGACGTCCGCTTCCCACGGGAGGACTTTGCGGCTGCTGCAGAGTGGCTGCTCGGCCGGCTGAGGCAACAGGGCAGAGAAGAGATTGACATCACAGACATGGAGGGATTCCTCGACGCACTTGCCATCTACGACATGGAGGCACAGACTGACGACCGTACCGACCTGCACCTGGCGCTCTGGCACGCCGACGCGCCGCTGACCGGCATGCGCCTGCACAGTCGCCTCTGCAACAATCCCCCGCTGTTTGCCGGAGGACGCGCGGCAAACATCAAGTACGAGCAGAGCGGCGTGCGCTTCTCCCAGCCTGCCGTAAGCAAGATCAACCACACGGAACAGCCGGAGAACGTTGCCGAGGTGGCACGCCGCATCCTCTACATACAGAGCCAGGGCGGCACACTGCGCTACAGCGACGTTGCCGACAGGGTGTTCCGCAGCAACCTCCTCATGCTCGACACCAACCTGCCGCGCATCATCGCGGCAATGCTCATGACGCTGCACCTTGACGGGACGAACCGGCTGAGCGAGCTGGTCAAGATGCTGGACGAGAGGAACCCGCTGAAGATGAAGGACGAACTGCTGCACAAGCACGGCTTCTATCAGTACAAGGTGCGGCAGCTCCTGCTTGCCACGGCCTGGGGACTCCGCCCGCAGGTCATCTGGAACGGGCGCGCCAGTGCCATCGGCGGCTATCTCATGGCGGACGAGAACGGTACGCTGTCTGCCTTCCTGCGTGCCGACGAACAGCCTTTCAGCGACTTCCTGCTTACCCACGCCAAGCTGGCAAAGACGCTTCCCGACGAGGACAAGTACGGCTACCTGGAACGCGAGAACGGCAACTACTACCTGAAGCTCAACCTGAAGCTCGTGCTCTGAAAGCCGCTTCCCTGCATGGTTGCGGAACAGGTACGGCAAGGTCGAGAGGAAAACGTATTGAGCCCGGTGCAATGCCGGGCTCAATACGTTTGGGAATGACTGAAGTCGGTAGGACTTGCCTTTACCTGAGCATTACCTTCCTGCCGTCCTTGACGTAGATGCCCTT
>JAFLUV010000146.1 GCA_022508635.1 Prevotellaceae bacterium | reverse complement strand
TCTATTATAGTTAGTATGGTGGCAATATCATGCTCTATATGCGAAATAGTCTGTCTTTTGCATAGCGGAAAAGACGGATATGCAGTGTAGCTTGTAGGGACGTGCCTATCCATGCCAATATAGATCGTGAGGAATTTTTTTTCTGCTTTTCTGCCTCTTCATATCTTTGTGAGTACTGTAATTTAGAAATAATGTGTTATCTTTGCAGAAAAAAACAGGCATGAAACGAATCCTCTTGTCCGTCATTATCCCCGTCTACAGGGCAGGGAAGACCCTGGACCGCTGCGTGGAGAGCGTGCTGCGGCAAGAGGTGTGCGGCGACATGGAGGTGATACTCGTGGATGACGGCTCGCCCGACGACTGCCCGCAGATGTGCGATGCATGGGCCCGGCGAGACCGGCGCATCCGCGTCGTCCACCAGGATAACCTCGGGCAGGGAGCTGCACGCAATGCCGGGCTTGACCTCTGCAGGGGCACCTACGTGACTTTCGTGGACAGCGACGACTTCCTCGCCTCCCGTACCTTGCAGCCATTGATGCAGCGGTTCGCCGAGCATCCGGAGATAGACGTGCTGGAGTACGAACTGTGGCAGACAAAGGATGATGCCCGCAACCGCTCCCTCGCGGATGCCGTCTATCGCGATGCGCGGCACTACTGGCTGCAGACGCGTGCATGGTGGCACGGCTATGCCTGCAACAAGATATTCCGCCGCGAGCTCTTCGAGGAAGTCCGTTTCGCAGACAGCCGCTTTTGCGAGGACCTGCTCCTGCTGACGCAAATGCTGGAGCGCGCTCCCGTCGTCGCCACGGCGCACCACGGCACATACTACTACATGTGGAACGAAGACGGCCTTTGCGCAAAGGCTTCGGCAGAGAAGATACGCCAGCTCCTCGAAACACAAGTATATGCATGGCACGCCATGCGTATGACCGTCTTCTCAAGCGGCGCCCTCGACTTCCTTCGCAACATGCTTTGCCGCCAGATAGACCTCTATCGCGCATCGGGCGAAGTGATACTCCGCTGGCCGCTCGTTCGCCTGGCCTGCTGGCTGCACAGACAATTTCACTAAATGACCTCCTCTGAATTAAACTTTTACTCACATCATCTGTCAAAGGGATAATGGAACAAAAAACACCTAATTTATATGGCATGGGCATGGCCTTCCTGACATGCCTCTTCGTGCTATCATGTAGCGAGCAAAAGAAAGAGTCCGGCGAAAAAGTACACTACAAGACGATGGTCGTCGGGGCTGACGACGTGACGTTGAGCCAGCAATACAGTGCCCGACTGAGCGGAAGACAGATTGTAGAAGTGCGGCCGCAAGTATCAGGCAACATTACCCGCATCTGCATCAACGAGGGCGACTCCGTGCGGCAGGGACAGACGCTATTTGTCATTGACCAGGTTCCCTACCAGGCAGCATTGGAAGTGGCAGTCAGCGCCCGCAAGAGTGCAGAGGCAAAGCTCTCGACGGCAAAGATGAACTACGAGAGCGAGCGGCTATTGCAGGAGGGGAATGTCGTTTCGGACTTCTCCGTCGAGACTTCACGCAATGTCTACTTAGAAGCCGAGGCAGCCCTGATGCAGGCACGTGCCCAGGAGACAAATGCCCGCAACAGCCTGTCGTACACCATCGTGAAGAGTCCTGTCAATGGCGTGGCGTCGATGATTCCATGGCACGTCGGGGCACTGGTCGGCAGCACTATCAGTGAGCCCCTGGTCACCGTAGTCGACGACCATGAGATGTATGCCTATTTTTCAATGACGGAGAATCAGACGCTCGACTTGATAGAGCGCTACGGTTCTGTGCCTGAGTTTATCCGGCAGGCACCGTCGGTCAGCCTTTTGCTGAGCAACGGAAAGCCCTATGATTACGAAGGACGCATCGATGCCGTAAGCGGAACAGTCGACGACCAGACAGGCGCCGTCACGTTGCGCGCCACGTTCTCCAATCCCTCTCGCCTCCTGCACAACGGCGGCATGGCGACGGTAGTTGTGCCAACGCATCGCGAGGCTTGCATCGTGGTGCCGCAAAGCGCTACCTACGAGCTGCAGAACCGCACGTTTGTATATAAGGTGGTCGGTGGCAAGACCAAGGCGACAGAGGTTGAGCTGTATCGGCTTAACAATGGCCGCGAGTATATCGTCGAGCAGGGACTGGGTGTGGGCGATACCATCATAGCTGAGGGTGCCGGACTGCTGAAGGAAGGGATTGAGGTGTATTGACTGTTTAGCGTTATTATTTTGAAGTGAACATCAGGACTTTTATAGACAGGCCTATCCTGTCAGGCGTTATCTCCGTGCTCATTGTATTGGTGGGTCTCATTGCTTTGTCCCGACTGGCTTTGGAGCAGTTCCCGGAGATTGCACCGCCTACTGTGCGCGTGAGTGCTACATATACCGGCGCCAATGCCGAGACGGTGCAGAAGAGTGTTATCGTTCCCCTTGAAGAGGCTATCAACGGTGTGGAAGGCATGATGTACATGTCATCCAGTGCTTCTAATACGGGCAGTGCTTCCATCAGTGTGTTCTTCCGTCAGGGTACCGACCCGGATATGGCGATGGTGAATGTGCAGAACCGTGTCGCTACGGTGCAGGGTCGGTTGCCGAGCGATGTGGTGAAGGGAGGTCTTACCGTGCGCAAGCGTCAGACGAGCAACATCAAGCAGATTACGCTATACAGTCCGGACGATACGTTCGACCGTACTTTCTTGGCCAACTATACGAAGATAAACATCGAGCCGCGCCTTAGCCGTATTCCGGGAGTGGGCGAGGTGAATGTCATCGGTGCGGACTACTCTATGCGTATTTGGCTCGACCCGCTGAAGATGGCGCGCTATGGTCTTTCGCCTGACGACATCAACCGTGTTCTTGACGAGCAGAACGTGGAGAAGGCTACGGGTACGCTTGGTGCCGACTCGGAGAATACGTTCCAGTACGTGCTGCGCTATCGTGGGCGCTATGAGGAGGAGAGGGAGTATGAGCAGATGGTCATCCGTGCGTTGCCCAATGGCGATGTGCTGCGCATAGGCGACGTGGCGAAGGTGGAGCTTGGGGCGCAGAACTATAACTTCATGGGCGAGACGAACGGGCATCCGGGCATTAACATTATGATTAACCAGATCAGCGGCTCGAACGCCAACGAGATAATCATGGAGATTGACCGTGAGGTGGAGAATATACGTGCGAGCCTGCCGCCGGGTATCGTGATAGAGGATCTGGAGTCGAAGAAGGACTTCCTGGATGCTTCTATTGCCAGTGTCATGGAGACGTTGCTGGAGGCTCTGCTGTTGGTTATCCTTGTGGTGTACGTATTCTTGCAGAGTTTCCGTTCGACGATTATTCCGGCGGTGGCTATATTTGTGTCGCTCATTGGTACGCTGGCTGCGATATATGCCATAGGTTTTTCGCTCAACATGCTGACGCTGTTTGCGCTGGTGCTGGTTATCGGTACGGTGGTGGACGATGCCATCGTGGTGGTCGAGGCGGTGCAGGCCAAGTTCGACGAGGGCTATCGCTCGGCGTACGATGCTACGGTGGATGCCATGCACGGCATTACTACGGCGCTGGTCACTACGACGCTGGTCTTCATGGCGGTGTTCGTTCCCGTGAGCTTTATCGGCGGTGTCACGGGTACGTTCTATACGCAGTTCGGCCTGACGATGGCTATTGCCGTGGCCATATCGCTGTTCAATGCCATGACGCTGTCGCCTGCACTCTGTGCGCTCATCATGACGCCGCATGCGAGCGATGAGTCGTCGCTCAGCTTCTCGTCGCGCTTTCATATTGCCTTCGATGCTGCATTCTCCCGCCTGGTGGGCAAGTACAAGGGTGTGGTGGCGGCGTTCTTCCGCAGGCGCTGGGTGGCTATGGTGCTGGTGGTGGCGAGCATTGGTCTGCTGGGCTGGCTGATGAGTACGACGAAGACGGGTCTTGTGCCCAGCGAGGACATGGGCACTATATTTATTAATGTGCAGGCTTCGCCGGGTTCGACGCTGAAGCAGACGTATGCCATCCTGCAGGAAGTAGAGCGTCGCATAGAGGACTTACCGCAGATGCGCACGTATTCGCTTGTGGCTGGCAACAGTGTGGGTTTCGACCAGTCGTCCTCGAGCGGTAATTTTACGCTGAAGCTCAAGACGTGGGATCAGCGCAAGGGCAAGGACGACGACGTGCAGGCGGTCATGGAGGAGATATACCGGCGTACGGCCGACATCGGCAATGCCAAGATACAGGTGAACACGCAGGCCATGATTCCCGGCTTCGGGCGCGTCAACGGCTTCGAGCTGTACGTGCAGGACAAGAAGGGCGGCACTATGGAGGATTTGCTCTCGTACACTAATCGTCTGATTGCCGCCCTCAATGAGCGTCCGGAGATCAGCCGTGCCTATACGAACTTTTCGATGAACTATCCGCAGTATCGCGTGGAGGTGGATGCGGTGTTGTGCAAGCGCCACGGTGTGTCTCCTTCCGACGTGCTGAGCGTCGTGAGCGGATATGTTGGCGGCACGTATGCGTCCAACTTCGTGCGCTTCACCAAGCTCTATCGCGTCATGGTGCAGGCCTCGCCGCAGTACAGGCTTGACGAGGAGTCGCTCAGCGGTATATTCGTCAGGAACGACAAGGGGCAGATGTCGCCCGTGGGGCAGTATCTGAAACTGACGCGTGTCTATGGCTCCGAGACGTTGTCGCGCTTCAATCTTTTCCCAAGCATCAGTGTAAGCGGCACGCCTGCCGAGGGCTATAGCACGGGTCAGGCCATACAGGCCATCCGCGAGGTCTCCGCCCGGGAGCTGCCCGAGGGCTACGGCTACGAGTTCGGCGGTATGACGCGCGAGGAGGCTTCGGCCGAGAATACGACGACGATGGTCTTCGTCATCTGCATCGTCTTCATCTACCTCATCCTGTGTGCGCTCTACGAGAGCGTCTTCGTTCCCCTGGCGGTCATCCTGAGCATCCCTGCCGGCCTGGCCAGCTCCTTCTGGTTCGCGCGGATGTGGGGACTGGAGAACAACATCTACATGCAGACGGGTCTGATCATGCTCATCGGTTTGTTGGCCAAGACGGCCATACTGCTCACGGAGTACGCGAGCGAGCGCCGCCGGCAGGGGATGGGTATCGCCGAGGCGGCCCTGGATGCAGCAGCCGTGCGCCTTCGTCCTATCCTCATGACGTCGATGACGATGGTCTTCGGCCTACTGCCCCTTGCCTTCTCCACGGGCGTCGGTGCGAATGGCAACCGTTCGCTGGGCGTCGGCACCATCGGGGGTATGCTCATCGGCACGATAGCCCTGCTCTTCATCGTCCCGGCGCTCTTCATCATCTTCCGCGAGATAGAGGAGAAGGTCTTCCGCCGCAAGGGATGAGGCGCCGCCTCGTCCGTCCGGCACGGTGAAATCCTTACGGCCGTCCTGCCTCACCGCAGGGCGGCTTTCTTCTTGCAGGACGTTCCCTGGCTTGTCAGGGGGCATTACTTTGCGGTTCGTTGGACGTTCCCTGGCTTGTCGCAGGGCATTACTTTGCGGCCTGCGGGATGATTCTTGTCGGTTCATGGGGCAGGGGATAGTGATTCATCGCTATAGTCTTGTATCTTCAACGCTACTGCCGTTGCAACATCCTCTTCTATGCCTTGTAATTTCGGGTTATATAACCCGAGGGGTTAGGGTTATATAACTTGACGGGGTAGGGTTATATAACCCTGTAGATTCATCGTATATACCTTGAGGCTTCAACGTATATACCTTGCGGCTTCAACGTATATACCTTGGGGCTTCATCGT
>JAFLUV010000145.1 GCA_022508635.1 Prevotellaceae bacterium | reverse complement strand
TCTTCTGATTGGCAGGCATCTGTACCAGAATCGCCATGCCAACTGTCTTCTTCTTGTATAGATATACCTTTTACTTCCATCACTCTTTATGATATATGTCACGATGCCTATGAGGTCGGACACCTTGCATTTTTCCCTAAGTGAAAGATTCCCGTCCCCCATCAGGGTAATCGTCTCTCCTTGTATGTCCACCACCCGATGAAGAACTATCCCCCTTGTCTCTGTTCTTGCCAGTACAACCATACCGACAGCTAGCATCCTCCCCGGCCTGACAAGCTCTACACGGTCTTCACCTATGATGAAAGGTATCATGCTTGCCCCCTTTGTAGGAATAATGACACTGCCGGCTGACGATAGCCGCCTCGTCACCTCACTTGCTAGCCTGTCTGGAGAAACAAATTGCATCATGACACAATTTAACGGAATCACTATCGGGACGACACCCTGCTTCGTATATGCTATAACTCTTTAGTATATCCCCTATCGTATTTTGCTGCCCGACTCTCACTTGGTCATCCCACCTGATACCTGAGACAGAGATTAGAATACACTTGAAGGCCTCGTCTTTCACAAGTTCCCTGACACTGATGACCTCATCCTGATAAAGCATGGCGATACCACCCAGAGGAGCATAATCATTCCTGTAACACGGAGTCTTGCCAGACCACGGCGAGCCGTACACGAATACTCTCCCATCCTGGAAGGCCCTCACAACCGGATTGTCATCATTCAGAAGTTTCACCCCTTTGATAGTGTCTATCCAAAGTCTTGAATGGGTACTCTTTCCTGTGCCAGACTTGCCGAGGAACATATACGCATATTCCTCGTCTTTCATCACGACGGAAGAGTGGAACAGCAGGGTCGAGCGTGTGGCAGTGGCCATAGCGTACATTACCATTAGGCCGCTGTCGATACTATACTTGGGATGTTCCTGCACGAACAGGGTTCCTTCCCTGTAGCAACTATCAGTGATAAGAACGGCGGAGCGTTTGCCTGAAAGTCCGAACTCAAAGTATATCTTTTCCTTGTAAGTTCCCGCACTTATCTCAGTCTCGCCGTCTTTCTGTTGAGTGATAGGATGGCAGATGCTTCCCTTGAAACTTTCCATCTTGATGTTAAACTCAAAAACTGCCGTCGCATTCTCCCCTGTCACCTTGAACGGCTCATAGGCAGAATCAAGCACCATGTTCACCGAGAACACATGCCCTGCTATACAATAATAGGTCTTTTTATTCATCTCTAAGCGATAATTTACGTTTTATTATTCGTTGTGGCAAAGTCTTGGCGATGATCCACCAGTAGTGAAGCTCATGCCAGAGGAACTCAGACGGGCAGACAGAAAACAGCCTGACATTACGCCTCTCCCTCATAAGAAGCCTGACAACTGCGCCGTGACGTTGCCTTGGTGCAAACTGCCCGAAGTTGCCACCTTCAAGTATCTCACTTAGCAGGATTCGTCCGGCATTCCTATCTGGTTCCATCCCAAAGTAGGTCTCTCCGTCAAGGTTCAGGTATTGGCACAGCACATAGGCAACGGCACCAGTGAACCTATACAGCCCCAGCTCCTTCAGAAGAGCCTCATGCTGTGAAGGCGGGCACTGCCGGACAAGGTAGTACATGTCGATGATGTGTCTCATGCCGATGCCGCTCCCCACGAAATGCCGTCTTATATGTACCAATTCGGAAACCATGTTAAACAGGGATGAGGGTTTATAGAAATAACCTCCGTCAGAAGAATCTACCCTTTCTGTGTCCTTTACCTGAATGTCAAGGAATCTCTGTATCTTACGATTGGCAATAGGGTTGAAGCATCCGGAAGATGGTCTCCAATGGATTTCAAGCGGGACTCCCCGGATATGGAGGAAATCGCAGGTCGTGTGAAAATGGTGGTAGGTGGACTTTCCCTCTGCTCCGAACTCCCTTGCGAGCAAATCTGCGAACTCCCTCCCGTCCTCTACCCAGAGGTCGATGTCGCCAGGAGTCCTTGCCTCCGGGAGTGGGTAATAATGCGCCTTTGTCTGCCCTTTTAGTACGGCACTCCTTTTCCCATGACTGTCAGTAACGGCAGTAACCAGTGATATCGCCTTTCCAATCTTTGCATTTGCCGACCGGATCTTCTCATACTTGTCCATCCAGGCAGACTCTATATCCTCTGGAGGTCTGTGTCCTGGAGGAAGGGTCTTTATGCCCAGCCATGTTACTCCCCAAATGGCCTGCCTTCCTGATTCAATGTAGAGCCGTTTCCAGTCTTCCGAAGAGAAAGTGCTGCTTTCAGGAAAATGCCGTTCATTTGGATGTAGCGAGCGGAGTATCAGGAGGCGTAGCTGGTCTGTCTTGCATTCCATAAACTCGGATAGTTATGAGGGGCGGCAGCTCCTATCGTCTGCCACCCTCATTGGATTAATAGGCATCCCCTCCATTTCCCGGCGTTGGGTCAAAGTAGAAATGGTCGGGCAGTCCGTTCAGACCGATTCCGCTACCTGCCAGGATTGGCTGTTCAAGTTCCATGTCGATTACCTCGACAGCTGCACTCTCGTAATTTTCTTTCTTTTTCATTTGATTACTTTTTTACCGTTAATAATATAAATACCCTTGGTCGGGTTGTTCTCTCTTACTTTCTGTCCGTTAAGATTGTAAATCTCCCTGTTGTCACCGGCCCTGCCGTTGAGGATGTCCTCGATGTCTGTCGTGGAGCCGTCGCCATTTGCGATGACTATTCCGTCCACGGTTATGGAACGCGTCCGTGCTGCATTTGGAGTATTGGGTTCAAAGTAGGCCCTGAAAGAATTTATCTTTCCACCTTCTGCCAGCGGCTTTATGGTGTTCCCTGCGGTCAGGTAATAACTGCCAGGCAGGGGCATTGCAGTCTGGAAAGTTCCGACAAAGCTGAAGTCACCGCCTGACCGTCTCTCAGCCTCGGTTGACCATATGACACCTTCCATCCTGTCTTTTTCCTCATTGAACTTGACAATGAGGGGGCCTCCATTGTACACTCCATAGGTTGTTTCAAATGAAAGCTCACCTTCGAAGGATGAGACGAACCTTGCACATGTCAGCTCGTCATATGCTAGTTCTGGTGTGAAAGGCAGACACAGCGTATACCATTCGTTTGCATTGAAATGTCTGCTTACCGCTCCCCATAGTCCATACTCGTTAGCACTGAGTGGCGTGTCCATTGCATCGGGTAGCTCTATGGTTATAGCCTGGTCATTGACTCCATACAGTTGCTTGATTCCTTCTTTCTCCGGCAACAGAAGACCGATGAAATAACTCTCATAATTTGGCGTATAGGTTCTCCCGGATTCACTTATGGTGCTCCTGTCCATAAAGCGGACTTCCGAAGAAATTGGCATTCTGACAAAATTCATGATGTTTGAGGAATACTCTTCCTCAGTGATTTCCTCTGGTTGGTAATTGTATATATCTCCAGAGTCATTTTTGGTGAATCCTACGGTGGTCTTTGTCAGACTTGGGATTCCGTACCAGTCAGAAAGCAATCCATAGATGTGGCCAGTAAGTTTTCCGCCGGACCAAACAGTAGGCACATTGTATCCATAGCAATAGACTTGCATACCTCCGGTGCCGTCAAACAGGTAGAAGAAGTCATTTTGGTTATATGATACTTTTGTCTCATTAAGGTTCAGCTTGACCGGGGTGCCGAGTGGCAGATTGTTAATCTCCGAGAGGTTGTTAACTTCCACCACGTTTTCAACCTTCGTCCAGTCACGGGCAGTTATCTTTATGTTCTTTATACGATAGAAACTTTCATCACTGCTTGGCGTGAAATAGATTGCAAAACATGATGAAGCCCCCTGCATATAAGCGTCGAGTGTTAAGGTTCCTGTGTTGTATACCTCAGATGACACAGGCTCTGGATAAATATAGCCTCCCATCTGGTAGCGTTCCCAATAGGTCATCCCTTGCCGGAATATTTTCAAGTCCAAGGTATGTTGCAGGGCATCTTGTCCTTCGTGTTCAATGATGATCTTGATATCACAATATTTCTTCTCGGCAAGTTCCGTTATCATTGGTGACACAAGCCACCCCGACTCCTCACCGGAGCATTCTGCACATTGTAGGGCCTCATTAAAATGCCAGGCATCATTTAGTGTGACTTGATTGTAATTGTCTGCGGACTCCTGGGACTTAAAATCCCCCATGCCTTCTGCAAACGAATGCTCAAAGAGGGTAACGACAGACGGATCATCATCTGCGTACAAGTTTCCAACTGCCATAGAGAATAGCAGCACTCCAGTTAAGTAAACTTTCTTTTTCATAATGTTCTCCGATTTAATTAAATTAATAGTTACTTTGATAAAAACCGGGTGCAAAGTTACCTGCTTCTTGGTACGAGGCAAAATTGCAACGGTTGCAGAAACCAAACTATTCTTCTAATTTTGCATCCAAATTACAAGGCTCAACTGGATTATACTTCTGCATAGAGGTCTCGCAGTAACAAGGAGAGCATAGTATTAACTAAATCCTATTCAGGCAAGAATTCTTGCTCTGGATGGGACTTAATTGTATTATGTCAAATGAAAGAAATTGCGAGACTGAAAGCGGAAGTGAAGAAACTATTAGAGGAACTGAGAAAGAGAGGGGTGTCTGAGAAAGAATTATTCTCCTTGTTTGTGAAGAGGAAAGAACCAAGCAGACTGCTGATAACCAGCGACCATAAGATAATCTTGCTTGACTATGGCGGCAGAATAGAAATAAATATCCCTCCTTTGCCCAAGTCTGTCTATTTCCTGTTCCTGCGCCATCCAGAAGGAATAGCTTTTAAAGACCTGCCGGACTACACAGACGAGCTTCGTGAGATATACCGTGAAATGAAAAGAGGAACGGAAGTCCCGAAGAAGGTTGAAAGGAGTATCATTGAGGTTACAAATCCGCTTAGTCACTCCATCATTGAAAAGTGTGCAAGGATAAGCCAGGCTTTTAGGAAGAAAGTTGGTACTAGCATTGCAAGGTATTACGAAATCAGGGGAAAGCGAGGAGAGACGAGAAAGATTGTGCTTGACAGGGATTTGGTTACTTGGGAATAAAGAGTCCATCATAAAATAGGAAATTGTTTCATTTATCCCTTTACATAGTTACCTTTCCACTTGACATCCCAAATCTTGTCAAGGATCTTGTCATACGCTTTTCCACCGCTGTTTATCCTCAAACCGTAGAACCGCGTACCTTTGTCATGCTCGGTGAGCATTTTATCTCTCGTGGAAGTAAGTGGCAAGGGGAAATCGAAGTCACTGATAATAAGCACGTCTGCCATGCCGAAGGTGTCCGTCTGTAGCATCTCCATAGCCTTGTTCAGCATCTGCTCGCCGTCAGTGCCACCCGTAAAACGGTCTTTGAGGAAATCTTTCAGGCGAAGCCAATTGCTGGGCATAGACAGATCCAGAGATTTTGACCGCACAGAGAAAGTCAAAAGGAAAACCCTGCGTTTCTTCCTTCGGGCCATTCTGAGCAATTGGGTCAGCAGGGAGTAGGCAATTTTTAAAGGTTTACCATCCATCGAACCGCTGGTGTCAACGGCTACAATGATGGGGCCATTTTCCAAGCGAGGCTTTTTCATTTGGGTCTGCCTTTTCTTGAACTGGCTTTCATTCTTAGGGCGATTGGCGAATAGTTGCAGCTGATTCGTGGCAAACTTGTAGTAAAACAGGCTTTCCGTCTGAGCCTCAGACATGATGGCTGTTTCAGACGGCAGTAGATGTTGCAGGTCATTGCCGTTAGCAATCTCCTCTATTTCGGCTGCAGGTTTTGGAGGCGAAGGCAACAGCGGCAGATAACGACGTACGGTATCGTCCATTTCGTCCTCCCGTTTCGGCTGTTCACGTCCAATGATGCGCACGATTTCTACGA
>JAFLUV010000144.1 GCA_022508635.1 Prevotellaceae bacterium | reverse complement strand
GCGCCGCAAAGGTAAGAAAAAATGTTAACTACCAAATAAAATCACCACTTTTTTACCATATATTAAGAAACTGAAAGTGGTCAACACCATCGTCTATTCTCTGAAATAGCTTTTCCAGAAACGAGTCCCAGGATTCCAACGATCAGTTGTTTTGCAGCAAAACATTTTTTAGCATCAAGAACTTTGCAGATTGAGTACTTCTTTGTACCTTTGCAGCACTTTAGCCGATAAAATTCATTAGTTTATGCGTAACATACTACTACCCTTACTCTTACTGCCTGCCATGGCAGTAGCAGAAACGACAAACGTCGATAACATCCGGCTGGCAGGCCCCTACCCTGTCACGAAACCACTGATGACGGACAGTCTCGACACCGAAGGCAAGCGAATCGACCTGGACGAGCTAACAATGGAAAGCATCTCCCCTGCCCTCTCCCAAAGAGAAGGAACACCTTTCGCAGCCGCCCCGTTCGCCCTCACCTTAGAGGAAGGCCAGGACGAAGCTTTTTACGTTGCCGGGTTTACCATACAGAACATAGGGTTTGCAAAAGGAAAAATCAACGTCAAATGCCAGAGCCGGAACAAGCTCTTCATTGACGGCAAGGAACAAGGCGGTGATTTTGAGCTTGTCCCCGGCCGGCACGAAGTGAGCATCAAGATTCTCCGCAAAGGCGATACGCCCGACACGCTCCAGCTCTCCGTAGAAAGCGAGCAGTCCCTCGAAATCAACCCTTCAGGCAAGCGCTACTGGACGAATGCCGACATGATGCACGGCGAACGCATCAACGGCGTTTCGCTCTCCAGTTCTGCCCGCTACGTCAGCATTAACAAAAACACGACCTACAAAGGTGGCGAAACAGCCGGCAAGACGATCTTCCTTGACCTCCAGACAGGCAAAGAGTTCTACCTGGATGGTTTCCAGTACTGGCTATCAGAGGGCGACCGCTATCTGCGTCGCTATCGCGAAACAGAAGGCACCTACTGCTATGAAACAGTCGACCTGAAAACAGGCGAGCGGACTCCCATCGGCAAATACAGCGGCAACGGAAGCGCCCAGCTGACACGCGACATGAAGCACTTCCTCATAACCATCAACGAAAAGGTCGCAGAAGAAAAGGACAAGGACGTCCATCAAATCCTTGAGCCCGACGACCGCCAGCCAGGCTGGCGCAATCGTCGCAACTACTCGCTCTACGACATACAGACAGGCATCACAACCCCCATCACCAAAGGCGCAAGCAACGTCTACGTCACTCCCAATCGGGATGCAAGCCGTTTCATTGTCTCCATCCATACAGACGATTTGACTGCACGTCCTTTCAACTTCACCGACCTCCTGTTGCTCGACCTTAAGACAGGACAAGCAGACACGCTGGTTCGTCACGACGGTTTCATCGGTTCACATGCTTTCTCGCCCGACGAAAAATACATTGCTATCACAGGCAGCCCCGAGGCTTTTGGCGGCATAGGTAATACGCTTCCGGAAGGCGTCATCCCCAGCAGCTATGAATATGAGTTGTTCATCATTGACCTCGAGACAAAGGAAGTACGTTGCCTGACCCGTGACTTCGACCCGTCCGTCACGTCATTCAAATGGTCAAAGCAAGACGGCCAAATCTACGCACTTTGCGAGAACCGTGACCAGAAGAGCCTTTACCGCATCAATCCAAAAGATGGAAAGGCAGAGATGCTGCCCCTCTCGGAACCATACATCTATGGCAGTTTCAGTCTCTCTGATGAGAAACCTTTCCTTGCCTACATCGGCGAAAGCAGCATGAGCACTGACCGTTGCTGGTTGCGCGACCTTAAGACCGGCAAGGAGCGACTGCTGCACGACCTCAACCCCACACGCCTGAAAGACATTCAGCTTGGCGAGTGCCACGATTGGAACTTCAAGGCAGAACGTGGCGATACCATCTACGGATGCTACTACCTGCCACCCTTCTTCGACGAGACGAAGCAGTATCCTATGCTCGTCTACTATTATGGCGGCTGCTCGCCCGTAGGACGATTGCTCGACAGTTACTACAACTATCAGGAATGGGCAGCGATGGGCTATGTGGTTTACGTGTTGCAGCCCTCCGGATGTAGCGGCTTCGGCCAGGAATTTGCTTCACGGCACGTCAATGCTTACGGTGACTATACTGCCGACGATATTATTCAAGGTACCAAGCAGTTCTGCAAGGAACACCCCTTCGTCAAAGCCGACAAGGTGGGCTGCATGGGAGCAAGCTACGGTGGCTTCATGACCATGTACCTCCAGACGGTGACTGATATTTTTGCCGCTGCAATGAGCCACGCCGGCATTAGCAATCCTGCCAGCTACTGGGGATATGGCTATTGGGGATACACCTACAGCACAACCTCTGCTGCCAACTCATATCCCTGGAATAACATGGAGCTCTACAGCGGACACGCACCGCTCTTCAACGCCGACAAGGTGCACACCCCCATCCTCTTCATGCACGGCGGAGCAGACACCAACGTCCCCATCAACGAGAGCATACAGATGTTCACTGCCCTCAAGCTGCTCGGCAGAGAGACTGCCTTCATCACCGTCGAGGGAGAAAACCACCACATCCTGACCTACAACAAGCGCATACGTTGGCATGACAGCATTATGGCTTGGTTTGCACGCTGGCTGAAAGACGACCCGACTTGGTGGAACACAATGTATCCAGAAAAGAATTTGAAGTAGCCTCTCCTCTCTCATATTCTCCCGGAAAGGGGAAACAGGCAGAAGACGGATTATGACTCTTGAAGAGAAGATAGGCTTCAGCGAAATACGTGCAATGCTGCATGGCTATTGCCTCAGTCCTTTGGGACATGAGCGAGTAGATGCCATGCAATTCCATGCCGACCATAAGGCTGTTACAACCTTACACCTGCAACTTGCCGAACTGAGCTACATCCTGCAAACCTTCACAGACCTGCCCGAACAGGATTTTTTCGACCTGAGAGAAGACATCCATCGCATTCGTATTGAAGGTGCTTACCTTGAGGAGGAGACACTATGGGAGCTTCTGCGAGCCCTGCGTACACTGCATGCCTGGGTGGCGATTGTAAGGGAAGGGGAGCTCCCCGGTCTGGAGAAGCTTGCAGAAGGAGTCTTCACGTTTCATACCGTCAGCCGTCGTCTGGAACAGATTCTCGATAAATACGGACGTATCAAAGATGAGGCAAGCAGCGAGCTTTCCTCTATCCGTCAAGAGCTGAGACGAGCTGAAGGCAGTGTCAGCCGCACATTGATGAACATCCTGAAGGCTGCACAGGCCGATGGACTTGTAGAGAAAGACGTAACGCCTGCCATGCGCGACGGACGGCTGGTCATTCCAGTTGCTCCTGGCTTGAAGCGACGCATCAAGGGTATTGTACATGACGAAAGTGCAACGGGAAAGACAGTCTTCATCGAACCGACAGAGGTAGTAGAAGCCAACAACCGCATCCGCGAACTGGAGGCCGACGAGCGCCGGGAACTCATACGCATACTTCGCGACTTCACTGAACAGCTAAGACCAAACCTGAAGGAACTGATACGAGGCTTTGAATTCCTTGCCGACATTGAGTTCCTCATTGCCAAACACAGGCTGACGAAAGCCATCGGAGGACACTCGCCTGAGATATATTCCACACCGCTCATTGACTGGTTCGATGCCCGCCATCCTCTTCTCGAAGCAAAGTTGCACAAGCAGGGGACAAAGATCGTACCGCTCAGCATCACCTTGAACAAGCGACAGCGCATTCTCATCATTAGCGGGCCGAATGCTGGCGGTAAGAGCGTCTGCCTCAAGACGGTCGGCCTCTTACAATACATGCTACAATGTGGCTTGCCCATCCCCATGACGGACGGTTCGAGAGCTGGTATCTTCCAAAAGATCTTCATTGATATTGGCGATGAACAGAGCATAGAGGACGACCTGAGCACCTACAGCAGCCACCTGCTCAACATGAAGCGGATGATGGCACAATGCACATCCTCCACCCTTCTGCTCATCGACGAGTTCGGCGGCGGCACGGAACCCACTATCGGCGGTGCCATTGCCGAGGCCGTGTTGCGACGCTTCGTAGCCAAGGGCACCTTTGGCATCATCACGACTCACTACCAGAATCTCAAGCATTTTGCAGAGGACACACAAGGCGTAGTGAACGGTGCCATGCTCTACGATCGCCAGCAAATGGCAGCACTTTTCCAGTTGCAAATAGGCAATCCCGGCAGTAGCTTTGCCGTTGAGATTGCCCGCAAAATCGGCATCCCCGAAGATGTCATTGCCGATGCTACGGAGCTCGTAGGGCAGGAGTACGTCAATGCCGACAAGTATCTGCTCGACATCACACGCGACAAACGATATTGGGAAGGCAAACGGCAGACCATACATTCGCAGGAGAAGCAGATGGTGCAGACCATCAAGCAATACGAAGACGAGATAGAAGAGTTACGCGGCAAGCGGAAGGAAATTATCCGCGAGGCAAAAGCCGAGGCAGACAAAATCATTGCCGCGGCCAATGCTCAGATTGAAAACACCATACGCGAGATACGCGAGGCACAGGCCGACAAGGAGAGAACACGCTCTGCACGGCAACAGCTGCAAACATTTCGCGAAGAGGTGGGGCAGATGAGCCAAGAGGAACTCGACGCTTTTGTAGAAAAGAAGCGGCGGCAAATAGAAGAACGACGGAAGCGCCATGCCGAGAGACAGGCAGAAAAGAAACGGAAAGCCCAAAAGGAGGAGCAGACTCGCCATTCACTGCAAAACACAGGTGGTTCAGCAAGTTCCAAGGCACAGGGAGCCTTTGCCACCGATTCCTTTTCTGTCGGCGATAGCGTCCGCATCAAGGGGCAGATGTCCGTGGGCATCATCTCAACCATCAAGGGCAAGCAAGCCACCGTCACCTTCGGCATGATGCGCACTCTGATAGACATCAAGCGGTTAGAACGTTGCGACGAAAAGCCAAAGGCAGATACAGCACCGACAGTAATAGTCAGTCGTCAGACACAAGACAGCATCCGGCAAAAGCACCTTGACTTCCGGCAGGAGATAGACGTGCGCGGAATGCGAGCAGACGAGGCTCTGCAAGCCGTCACCTATTTCATCGACGATGCCTTGTTGGTCAATGCCTCGCGTGTACGTATCCTTCACGGCACGGGAACAGGAGCCTTACGGCAAGTCCTTCGGCAATACTTAGCCACAATACCTGGCATAGCCTCTGCTCGCGATGAAGATGTCCGTTTCGGCGGAGCAGGAATCACGGTTGTGGAATTTCGATAAATTCAACAATAAAACAAAAACACCAATATGACAGAATGGGAGAAAATGCAGAAAGGTCAAATCTACAATGATTTTGATGCAGACTTGTTTAACCGAAGAGTTGCGGCCAAAAAGCTGTTTAAGGAATTTAATCGCACAGAAGACGAAGAGGTTGAGAAACGAAAGGAAATCATGCGTAAACTCTTCAAGAAAGTGGGAGAACGTGTATGGATGGAACCCAACTTCACTTGTGAGTTTGGCAAAAACATCTCCATTGGGAATGATGTATATATAAATTTCGGGTGTACGCTGCTTGATTGTGGACAAATCACGATTGGCAACAACACACTATTAGGTCCAAATGTAAGTATGTACTCCGCCAATCATTCGCTTGATGCCGAAGAGAGAATTGCTGGGGCATTGATACCAAAAGACATAAACATTGGCAACCGCGTATGGATTGGAGGCGGAAGTACCATACTCAGCGGTGTAAGTATCGGTGATGACGTTGTCATAGGAGCAGGAAGTGTTGTGACTCGTGATATACCAGCTGGTGTGGTAGCCGCAGGAAATCCTTGTCGGGTATTAAGGAAAATCACAGAAAAAGACAAAGTAGGATTTTCAGGAAAAGACACACTATAAAACAGCAGCCGAGTCCTTTTCTCGAGTCACCCGA
>JAFLUV010000143.1:3746-5953 GCA_022508635.1 Prevotellaceae bacterium | reverse complement strand
GTGGAGAATATCGGAATCGAACCGATGACCTCTTGCATGCCATGCAAGCGCTCTAGCCAGCTGAGCTAATCCCCCGGACTTGTTGATTTGCGCTGCAAAATTATACACTTTTTATTAAACGACAAAATATCCAACACATTTTTTTGCACTAAAGGGTGAAAATTTGTACTTTTGTGTCGCATTTACATCCATACGAAATCTATATACATAATATTATATATAAGTTGACATTTTTCAGATACCCATATTAAAATTATGAGACGTTTTTTCATGTGCCTGCTTTTTGCCAGTGTAAGCGTATGCCTGCTGGCAGTTCCAGTGCTGCGTGTGCGTCGCAGCGTGACGCTTGACGATGGCCGGAGCGTGATGGTGACAACCTATGGCGACGAAGACTTCAGCTACCTCCTGACCGATGGCGGACAAGTGGTGGTGATGCAGGACGGCACCTACCACGACACAGGCCTGTCGGCAGAGGAATATGCTGCCACACTGCCCTCTCAGCCGCTGCGAGCCAGACAGCGTGTAGGCAGCGTTGCATCGGCATTGATCAAGCCACAAGGCGTGAAGAAAATTCCGGTAATCCTTGTCGCATTCAAGGACAAGGGGTTCACCATAGCGTCAAGCGACAAGCGTGTGAAGGACTTCTATGACACATTCTTCAACGGCAAGGACATCACCGAGGCAACAGGGAACTGGGGCAGCGTGCGCGAGTACTTCACGGAGCAGAGCTTAGGTCAGTTCATGCCAGAATTCAGCATCATAGGCCCCGTGCAGCTCGACAACGGGTACGGCTACTACGGAGGCGACCGCGGCAACGTGAAGGATACCCTCTATTCGGAGTTCATCCGCGAGTCGTTTACCAAGGCACAGGCTCAGCAAAACGACTGGACAGAGTTCGACAACGACGGAAACGGCAGCATCGACATGTGCGTGTTTATCTTTGCGGGCATGGGACAAAACTATACCAACAGTTACGGCGACAAGAACACGATATGGCCCAAAGAAATGCCAGCCTCATATACCGTCAACGGCATCACCATCTCGGGCTGCACATCCAGCTGCGAGCTGCATCCCGTAAAAGCAGAGGGCGGCGTCATCACGGAGACACAGGCTGACGGCGTGGGCGTCATCATACACGAGATAAGCCATGCATTAGGACTGCCCGACCTCTATGACACCAACAACAAAGCCTTCGGCATGGACTTCTGGAGCATCATGGACTACGGCATGTACACGAGGAACAGCCTGGCTCCCGTAGGCTACACAGCATACGAGCGGGAGTTCCTGGGATGGCAGCAGACAGAGACCATAGACTCGCCGCGCACGCTGCACATAGACTGCTTTGACCGAGGCGGCAAGGGCTACAAGATAATCAACAACGAGAACCCCAATGAGTACTACATCTTAGACAACCGGCAAGCAGAAGGCTGGGACTGGGGCGTATGCAGCAACCGCGGACATGGCATGCTTGTCATGCACGTAGACTACAACTCAAGCACGTGGACAAGCAACAGAGTCAACACAGACCCAGCGCATCAGAGAATGACAATCATTCCCGCCAACGGCACGCTCATCGGCAGTAACAATGCACCGTCGCAAGCGACGTGGCAGGCAAGCCTTGCCGGCAATCCCTACCCAGGTACGACCGGCAATCATGAACTGACCGACTCGTCCGACCCTGCCAGCCTTGTCTTCACAGGCGGATACATGGGAAAGCCACTTGTAGACATCGAAGAGAGCGAAGAAGGGACTATTACCGTCAAAGTCATGCCCATAGGAACACTGGAAGCTCCCGCCGGCCTGACGTTCGAGGACACAAGACCAGGCCGCACGACGGCGACATGGGAGGCAGCAGAGAATGCCGAGCTGTACAACGTAAGACTATACTGCGAGGGAGAACTTGTCCAGCAGCATGACAGCATAGCCGCCACCTCGCTCGTGCTTGATGGTCTCCGCACCGATGCCGACTACTGCTATTCGGTACAAGCCATCAACGATTGCTACCGCAACAGCCCGTGGACCGAGAGCATCGCCTTCCGTGCTACGCCCGATGCAATATCCGAGACAACGGCAAGCGCAGAGCTGATACGCGTCTACGACATGGACGGCCGTATGGTATCGGAATGCTTTGCCGACGAGCTCAGCCGCCTCTCGCTGCGTCACGGCATCTACATCATACGCCGCCAGAACGGCACCACGAAGAAGGT
>JAFLUV010000143.1:0-3646 GCA_022508635.1 Prevotellaceae bacterium | reverse complement strand
AGAGAACAGAATAAACCATACAAGCCGAATGAACAAGTCGCGCCATATTATAACCGCCCTGCTCTGCATCTGCGCCCTGACGCTTCATGCCGTTCCAGCCAAACGAGAGCGGTGCATGCTTACACTCAAGGACGGGACGAGGGTGGAAGCTACCGCCATGGGAGACGAACACCTGCACTACTATGTCACCGACGACAAGCGCTACCTGCTGTGCGACGCTATGGATATAGCCCGCTATGTAGAAGAGGAAACGGTCAAGACTCAATGGCAAGCGAGAGCGGAAAAGCGGCAGGCAATGAGAGACAAGCACAGCGAAAGACGCAGGGCAAGAGGCCAGGCAGACACAATGACAGGCACGAAGCGAGGAATCGTAATGCTGGTCGACTTCCCCGACGTACCATTCCACTACGATGCAGAGACGTTCAACAGGTTGTTCAACGAGATTGGCTACAGCGACGGTTTCAATGCAGGCTCCGTGCGTGACTATTTCCTTAGCGCAAGCTACGGGCAGTTCGATTTTGTATTCGACGTGGTCGGCCCCGTCACGATGAGCCAACCCCTCGCCTACTATGGTGCCAACGATGCCTGGGGCTATGACGTCCGACCCGCCACAATGGTGGCCGAAGCCATAGCGATGCTGGACGATGAGGTGGATTTCAGCACGTATGACTGGGATGACGACGGAGAGGTGGAGCAGGTCTACGTCATCCACTCAGGCTATGATGAAGCACAGCGAAGCGCCTCGACAAACATCTGGTCCCATTCCTGGACGCTTACGGAAGCACAGCAGGGAGGCGACGGCAACGGTGCAGTCACCGCAGACGGCGTACTCATCGACAAATACGCCACAAGCGCCGAACTCACAGGGAAGAGCGGCTACGGCCTTTGCGGCATAGGCACCGCATGCCATGAATTCTCGCATTGCTTCGGACTGCCCGACGTGTACGATACATGGGGCAATACCTTCGGTATGGACTCATGGAGCATCATGGACTATGGAGAGTACAACGGTGACGGCGGTACGCCTGTCGGATTCACCAGCTACGAACGCATGTTCTGCGGCTGGCTCCAACCCATAGAACTGACCGAAGCCATTGTCGTGGAGAACATGCCACCACTTACGTCCGAACCAGTCGCCTATATCATGAGAAATAGCGGAAAACCCGATGAGTACTACCTCTTGGAGAACCGGCAGCAAGAAAGCTGGGACAGATACTTAGAGGGACACGGCATGCTTATACTTCACATTGACTACGACGAATGGGCATGGGACAAGAACAGCGTCAATATTAATGCCTCGCACCCACACCTGACTATCATACCAGCCGACAACATTCGCAGTGCAACGACACTGGCAGGCGACACCTGGCCCGGTACCACGAGGAAGACCGAGCTGTCCAACACGACCCTGCCCGCTGCAAGCCTCTATAACTACAATGCCGAAGGAACCAAGATGATGAACCATAGCCTGTCCGGCATCCGCGAAACCGCCGACGGGCTTATTGGCTTTACCTTTGACGAGAATGCGCTTGGCATTGCTGCACCGCCACGATGGCAGTCAGTGCAGGGCAGTGGTGCAATATACAACCTAAAGGGTCAGCAAGTCCAGCCGCAAGAGCGCGGCCTTGTCATTAAGCCATCGGCCAACGGAAAGTACAAACTCACTACTACCATACAATGAAATACCGACGACTCCAACTTCTCTCCCTGTTTCTCCTGTGTCAAGTCCTCGAAGCCGCCACTGTGGCACGCTACACCGGCAGCCGCATCTACTGGGATGCACGCTCTCCGGTCACCATCTTCGACGGCGGATATGCACGCCTTATCGAGCTTCAGGACGGTCGTCTGCTGGCATGCTGCGAGAGCGGTGGCATCAAGGTCAGCTTCTCAAGCAACAAAGGCTCCAGCTGGACATCACCAGTCAATATCGCGCCCAATCCCAGCGGTGTACCCAACTGCGTGCCCGACCTGATTCAACTCAAAGACGGCACCATCATCGTAGCCTACAATCCCAGACCTACATCGCCATATTCCCCTGACCGCCGTTTCGGTATACGACTGCGGCGCAGCACCAACAACGGCAAGACATGGAGTCAGGAGATTTTCGTCTACGATGCAGACTATACCTTCGAAAACGGCTGCTGGGAACCTTCACTGCTGGAACTTCCCGACGGCGAACTGCAATTGTACTTTGCCGACGAGAGCCCTTATACCACCTCCAACGAACAGCAAATATCCCTCTGCCGCAGCTTCGACGGAGGTCTGACCTGGACAGCACCACAACGCATATCCTTCCGCAACGGCTACCGCGACGGTATGCCCGTACCGGTACTGCTCCAAGACGGCAAAAGCATCGTCGTAGCCATTGAAGACAACGGCTGGAGCGGCATAGGCGACTTCCTGCCAACGACAGTTCGCACCACACTAAGCAACAACTGGAAGAACAATTTCTATGTGAGCGGTGAAAGCAGTCAGCGCAACCAAAGCATCAATTATAACTACTGCCCCATGGCAAAGGGCGGAGCACCCTACCTGCGCGTGCTGCCAAGTGGCGAGACAGTCATGTCCCACCAATCCAAGCACGGCGATGGCGACAATCACAAAATGTACGTCTATGTGGGCAACAATCAGGCAAAGGACTTCAAAGCTATGTCGAAACCCTTCCAACAAGGCACCACTAAAGAGTGTCTGTGGAACTCTCTCGCCGTCATCGACACAGGCATCGTCGTTGCCGTGGGCGGACTCGCCGGTAAAGTAACCATCGTCAAGGGCTATCCCATGAAGCAGTTCCAGGCACCATACGCGTCGCAACTCGTTGACGGATGCCTTACGGCCGACGATACATACTATCACTCCTCGGCAAAACAAGTGCCCATGGGTAGCGAAACAGGCGTGTTCTCGTACACCGACTTCGCCTACGACCGCGACATGCTCTACATGACTTGCCTCGTCTATCGCGGACGGGCTTTGGCAACAGACCCCTGCCTCGACAACGTCATCCTCTATCTCGACAATAAGGGAGCCAGCACCAACCTTCCCACAAGCTCGGCCTACCGCTTCGTCGTAATGCCTGACGGCAAGCTTACAGCCAGCCGTGGCAATGGCAAAGACTGGGCAGAGCAAGACCTGCCCGGCGTATATGCTGCCGGAATAGCCACTACCACGAACTATCGCATTGAAGTAGCCGTCCCTTGGGCCGCCATAGGTCTTAGCGAAGCGCCCGTTGGCAGCGACCTCACCGTCAACATAGAAATAAGCTCCCCAAGCTCAGACGGCGTGCGGCAAGTCGTCGAGCGCATCCCCGATGCATCACCCACAATGCCCTATACCTGGGTACCCCTGAAACTTATACAGCCAACATCCACACCCCTGCAAACCACACATGCAGAGCCACAAACCCAGGCTATGTACGACATGCAAGGACGCCTCGTCAACAACACAAGGATGCCCCGAAGCATCTACGTCAAGAAAGGGAAGAAGATAATGTAACGTGAACTCGACGAGATTCTCGTGAAATGGGTACAGATGAGTGTCTTTTTCCTCCCGCCCGGTGAATGTTTTGGATCACCCGAGTGGATGTATAAGATCACTCGAGTGAATTACCCTGTTCACTCGAGTGAAATCATCGTTTCACTCGAGTGAATCG
>JAFLUV010000142.1 GCA_022508635.1 Prevotellaceae bacterium | reverse complement strand
TGTAACATCTTTCAAATGCCACTGATAGCGTACATCACTCAATGTATCGTAGATAGCAGTAGCAGCAGAAAGGTGCGAGACAAGCTTCTTGTTTTCGAACTTGTCGAGAGAGAAGTGTCGTCCCGTTTTCCCAATGCCATCAAAACGCTCCATATAGGCAATAACACCTGTCTCAACTTGTAGCTGTACTTTATCAGCGTAGGTGGGATTCTTCTTTCGCTTCTTGTATGTATTCTCAAAAGCCAGTCGCTTGACACTACTCCGCGGAATGACCTCTGCACCAAGATAGAAAGTCATCGCTGCTATGACTGCAGAACTAATCATATAGGGAAACAGCAACCGCCGATAGCTGATACCTGCGCTTATCATGGCAATGAACTCGCTGCCGTCCGCCAACTTAGTAGTAAAAAAGATAACACTTATGAAAACGAATAGGGCACTGAAAAGATTGGCGTAGTAGGGAATGAAGTTGAGATAATACTGCATGACAATTGCACGCCAGGGAGCTTGCGACTCAGTAAAACGGTCAACGTTCTCATTAAAATCAAACACAACACCAATGCTGATAATAAGCACGATGGAAAAGAAGTAAGTACCTAGGAACTTACCTATGATGTAACGGTCGATTCTTTTTAAGAACGGTATCTTCATCTCATACAGGTTGTTTACAATCTTTGCGTTACTTTCTGAATCATAATGTTCTTCCAGGTTGTAAAGTCGCCTGTAACAATATGTTTCCGTGCTTCGCCAACGAGCCAAAGATAGAAAGCCAAATTATGGATACTGCCTATTTGCAAAGCGAGTAGTTCTTGAGCCTTAAAGAGGTGGTGCAAGTAGGCACGACTGTAAAAGCCATCTACCCATGCCGTTCCTTCGGGATCAATGGGAGAGAAGTCATCTTCCCATTTTTTATTGCGCATATTCATAGTACCTTGGCTGGTGAAGAGCATAGCGTTGCGACCATTGCGGGTAGGCATTACACAATCAAACATGTCCACACCTTCCCCAATAGCCTCCAAAATATTAGCAGGCGTACCAACTCCCATCAAATATCTGGGTTTGTCCTTTGGCAGGATGGCATTGACCACTTCAATCATCTCATACATGACCTCTGCTGGCTCTCCCACGGCTAACCCACCGATAGCATTGCCATCGGCTCCCTTAGAAGCTATAAACTCAGCACTCTGCTGACGCAGGTCGCGATAGACACATCCCTGTACGATAGGAAAAAGACTTTGAGTATAACCATAAAGTGGTTCCGTCTCATTGAGACGTTTGATGCAGCGATCCAGCCATCGGTGCGTGAGGCCTAAACTCTTTTTTGCATATTCATAGTCGCTATTTCCTGGCGGACACTCGTCAAGCGCCATGATAATATCGGCACCGATACTACGTTCAATGTCCATCACCTTTTCTGGTGTGAAAGTATGCTTACTGCCGTCAATGTGGCTCTGGAAGGTGCAACCTTCTTCCGTCAGCTTGCGGATACCTGCAAGTGAAAACACCTGAAAGCCTCCGCTATCAGTCAAAATGGGGCGATCCCATCCATTGAAGCGGTGCAGGCCACCCGCTTTTTCCAGTATCTCTGTGCCTGGACGTAGATAGAGATGATAGGTATTGCCCAAGATTATTTGGGCATGTATATCTTCATTGAGGTCACGAACAGTGACACCTTTCACGCTTCCCACCGTACCGACAGGCATAAAAATGGGAGTCTCTATCTGTCCGTGGTCGGTCGTGATGAGTCCGGCACGTGCATTGCTGTACGGATCTGTTTGCTGTAGTTGAAAGGTCATGACATTTGCCATTTAGTCATTTGATACCTCTTAGTTCTTTCAAAGAAGGTAGGGGACTTTTACTTCTCCTCCTCATACGTGAACGTTATCGGATTATTTACTTTCTCTTTGAGCAAAGCAAAATCGAGTACTTCCTGAATGTCTGCAACATAGTGGAAAGAGAGTCCCTTGAGGTATTTAGTAGGAATCTCTTCTATGTCTTTACGATTCTCTTGGCATAGGATGATATCCTTAATGCCAGCGCGTTTGGCAGCAAGTATTTTCTCACGAATACCACCCACAGGCAAGACCTTGCCGCGAAGCGTTATCTCACCAGTCATCGCCAGCCCTGCGCGCACTTTTCGCTGTGTCATAGCAGAGGTGATGCTGGTCACCATCGTAATGCCTGCACTGGGACCGTCCTTGGGTACTGCACCTTCTGGAACATGAATGTGTAGATTGTAGTTATCAAAGATGCGACTATCAATACCAATGCTGTCCGCATGAGCATGAATATAGTCAAGGGCAAGCATTGCGCTCTCTTTCATGATATCGCCAAGGTTACCAGTAAGGGTCAGTTTACCACCCTTTCCTTTACTCAGACTACTCTCTATGAAAAGTATCTCGCCGCCAACACTTGTCCATGCAAGACCTGTGACGACACCAGCATAGTCATTATTCTGATAAGCGTCGCGGCTATAGATTGGTTTACCGAGTAGTTCCTGTACCTCTTCTTTGGTGATGCTATGGTCGCTTCCCATCTCTCCCTTTGCCACTCGAAGTGCAATGCGGCGGTATAGCTTGTCTATCTGTTTCTCCAGACCTCGCACACCACTCTCGCGAGTATAGCGTTCAATGATAAACTCCAAAGCAGGCTTGCCAACCTTCATTGCCAAGTGATCCTGCAATCCGTTCTTTTCGCGATTCTTGGGAACAAGGTGTCGACGGGCAATCTCTATCTTTTCGTCCGTAATGTATCCGTCAACCTTAATAAGTTCCATACGGTCGAGTAGGGCACGCGGAATATTGCTCGTATCATTGGCTGTAGCAATAAACATTACCTTACTGAGATCATAATCAAGATCAACATAGTTGTCATGGAAAGCAATGTTCTGTTCTGGATCAAGTACTTCAAGCAATGCTGACGATGGGTCACCGTGTACAGAATTCATTGCCACTTTATCTATCTCGTCAAGGATAAAAACAGGATTGGAACTGCCTGCACGCTGCATGCCTTGAATGATGCGGCCTGGCATAGCGCCGATGTAAGTGCGCCGATGTCCACGTATCTCACTTTCGTCGTGTACGCCTCCTAAGCTAACGCGAACGTATTTACGACCAAGCGCTTCGGCAATGCTTCGACCAAGGCTTGTCTTGCCTACACCTGGAGGACCATACAGGCAGATGATAGGACTTTGTCTGTCTTTGCGCATCTTCAGGACTGCGAGATGCTCCAAAATGCGCTCCTTCACCTTATCCATTCCATAGTGGTCACGATTGAGTTTTTTTTCGGCGGACTGGATATTGGTATTGTCACGGGTAGATTCGTTCCAAGGCAGTCCAACCACAGTCTGAAGGTACTGCAACTGAACGTTATAGTCTGGTGATTGAATGTTGATGCGATTCAGTTTCGTCAGTTCCTTATTGAATATCTCAGCTGTTTGTGCCCCCCATTTCTTTTTCTCAGCCCTATTCTTTAGATTTGCCACGTCTTCTTGTCTGACGCTTAACTCATCCTTGTCACCCAGTTCACTCTGTATGTTCTGTACCTGCTGACGAAGAAAATACTCGCGTTGCTGTTTGTCCAAGTCACTACGGGTCTTGTTCTCAATCTTGCGTTTGAGCTTCATTAGCTCAATGATGTTATTGGCAAATAAGATAGTTTGCTGCAAGCGGTCGAGTTCCGTAGGACACGAAAGAAGTTCATACTTTTGTTCGATGGACAGAGGAAGGTAGCTGCATATTGTATTGAGCATAAATGTCGTTGGCTCCATATTGCTGATATATTGCATGAGCTCGTTCGGATAGTCATCCAATATGTTCATTAGGTGACAGGTACGCTCTTTCAACATAGCAAGCATAGCCTTGTATTCCTGTTGCTCAAGGCGTTTTGGCTTCACGTCGGTCATGCTTAGCACTGTACCTTCGTAGCTGCCACCCTCTTGCCATAACTCTTGTATCTGTATGCGGTTATATGCCTGGAAAAGTGCGCTGTAGCTGCCGTCTGGCATCTTCATGGAGTGTACGAGCTTGGCAACAACACCAATGGGATAAAGGTCTTCGGTTTGTGGATTGTCCACATCAGAGGACTTCTGTGTGAGCAGTGCTACCATACCATCGGACTGCTCAGCTTTGCGTAAAGTCTTTATGCTATGCTTGCGACCGACAGTGATAGGGGAAACAGTTCCAGGGAAAAAAATGTTATCGCGGAGCGTAATGACGGGCATCTCGCCACCATGCTCGCTGTGCATCATCTTCTCTGTTTCTGGCGACACTTCAGCCACAAAGGAAAAGGATGTCTTTCGTTTTTCAAACATAGGTCTCTTCTCTAAAAAATTATAGCGCATGTACACACATGCACGAAAACGGCAGCAAAAATACGAAAAAAAAGCCAAATTCAATGTGCACATACGATTATTTAATGTAATTTTGCAGAAATTTGTATAAATAAATAGGCGAAAGTCAAAGATGGTTTAGAGTGAATGTCCAAAATGAAATGTGACGTAGTGCTTTGCTGCTAACCACTCTCTGTTCTAAAATGTTCTAAAAGCAAGGTTATGCCGAACGATTTTTTCCGTTTCAAGCAATTTTGTATTCACCATGACCGCTGTGCAATGAAGGTAGGTACGGATGGTGTGTTGCTGGGAGCTTGGGGCTGCGTGGAAGGTGACTACATCCTGGACATCGGTACAGGCTCTGGACTTATTGCTCTAATGGCAGCCCAACGGAATCCACACGCAGTGATACATGGTATTGATGTTGACGAAAAGGCTGTCCTGCAGGCACAGGAGAACATTGCCGCAAGCCCTTTTTCTGATCGCGTAACGTGTGTTTTGCAAGATGTACTAACGTATTGTCCAAGTATACGTTACAACACTATACTCTGTAATCCGCCGTTTTTTACTGAGGACACGCTGCCAGAAGGTGCAAGTCGCATCATTGCTCGCAACAACAGCGTCCTGCCGTTTCCGCTTCTCATAAACCGTGTCAGCTTGTTGCTTGCCACCGACGGAAAATTCTCTGTAATTATTCCAGCAGGACTCTCACAACAGTTTATTAGTCTATGCATGGCAAATGGTTTACACTTACTGAATCGCTGTCAAGTCCGTACCGTCAGCAATAAGCCGCCGCGTAGAGTCATGCTTTGCTTCACTCCTCAGGCACAAACCTCTGTCGTCGAGACATTTTTGTGCCTGGTTGCACCGGACGGAAGCAGAAGCCCGGCTTACAGTGAGTTGACAAGCGAGTTCTATCTTGATAAATCATGAACGGTTATTATCCCAAATTGGCTATTAGATTATTATTGCCTTGTGATTAAACGAGAACAGTTCTGTTCATTAAGGAAAGGGACTGTCATGAAACTCCTCTGCGACCAATAGGGAGGATTCTTCAGGTATGTCGTAGCGTTTGGGCATCCTGTCTTGCAGGAATATCTTGTTGAGCGTATATGCCAGCGACTCTAACGTACTTCTCCTTTTAGCTGGTTTCAAATCACATTCCCAAATAGTGATGGAGTGCCAGCCCATTGAGGCAAGTTGTTGTTGAACTCTCTGGTCACGCTCTTTATTCCGCAGTATCTTCTCCTTCCAAAAGTCTATGTTCGTTTTGGGTATCTTACAGCACTCGGAACTCTCCATATTTAATTCTCCATTATCAATCTGAGATATTGCTACATGATGCCCATGCCAAAAACAGCCATTCACAAAGATGCAAGTCTTGTATTTTCTCAACACAACATCTGGTTTTCCTGGCAATCGTGGATGATTCAGGCGATAGCGGAAACCATGTGCCCATAAATAACGACGCACGACCATCTCCGGCTTCGTATCCCTGCTGTGGATGGCAGCCATGTTCGCATGGCGCTGTTGAGAGGTCAAGATATCAGGCATAACATTTGAATGCTTTCGAATGCAGGTACTTAATTCCAGTGAAGTTATCTATAAATCCATCCATATTTCATGCCAAGTTGGAAAGATTTATGCAAAAATAATGAAAACTTTTTATTCCCTCGACAAAAAAACGTAAAACTTGTGACTCTATTGTCTATTTATTAGTATGATT
>JAFLUV010000141.1 GCA_022508635.1 Prevotellaceae bacterium | reverse complement strand
TCATGAAAGTGACTGATATTAAACGCTTTATTAACTAACCCAAAAAGGAGGTATTGATGAGCTTCCCGATCAGGGAAAAGGGCACGAATCCTCAGACGAAAGGGACGCTGTATTTCCTGCAGTGGATGCGAATCCAGACGGTGACGAAGCCTGAACTGACGAAAATCATGGCTCGCGGCTCGACATCCGGCGTGGGCGAAGTGGACGGGGTGACAGCGGACTTCGGCACGGACGTGTTGCAGGAAACGCAGAAAAGCAGTACCTTTGCAGCGTAAAAAAGTCTATTAATCCAAAATGGAAGCTCCGATGAAACCGACGAAAACAAACATCCTCTTTGTCTGCCACGGGAATATATGCCGCTCGCCGATGGCGGAATTTTTGATGAAGGACCTTGTCCGGAAGGCTGGCCGCACCGATGAGTTCTACATAGAGTCGGCAGCTACCTCGACCGAGGAGATTGGCAGTCCCGTCTATCCGCAGACCAGACGCAAGCTGGCCGAGCACGGCATCTCTTCGGCGGGCAAGACTGCCAGACAGATGACGCGCGACGACTACACGCGCTTTGACCTGCTTGTCGGCATGGACTCGTGGAATATCCGCAACATGCACGCCATTTGCGGCGGAGATCCGGAAGGTAAAATCCATCGGCTGATGGACTTTACTTCACGCCCTGGCGACGTGGCAGACCCTTGGTACACGCGCGACTTCGACGCGACGTGGCGGGACGTCCTCGAGGGATGCCGGGCGCTGCTGGAAAGGTATTGAGACAAGGCACTGCCTGCACCCTATTCTTCAAGGTGCTGCCTGCCCTCGTATTTTTCGGCGTTCTCCCTTTCTGCCTCTTCTATAGCTTCTTCGTAGCCGCTCAGCGCGGCAAAGGGTGCGAACTGCGCAGCACGCTGGTGCATCGACATCTGCGGATGCCTCTTCGAAACGTGGTGCGGCAGGTCTATAATGTCGTCGTAGGCGTTCATTTCCTGTGTCCTCCTATTTGGTTGTTCCGCTCCCGTCCCGTCGCACCGTCGGCATAGCTCGTCCCCCTCAGGATGGCATTCTTGCCAAAGCGCTGCTTGATGCTGAGTATGGCCTCCTGCATGCGACGTTCCTTTTCGCGCTGTTCTTTCTTGTCTTTCTCCTGCTGTTCAAGTGCCTCGTAATCGGTGAAGAGGTCAAGCTGAAGTGCCTTTCCTCCACTCCCTTGCTCCCGGAGCTCTGCTTCCTGCTTCTCAGGAATGACATGGTTGGTGCAGATGTTCAGGCGGCGTATCAGCAGGTTCCTGTTGACAATGCTGTCATAGAGCTTGGTCACTGCACCGATAATCTCCCTGCTTGACGAGGTTTGTTCGCAGAGATTGACCGTGCCGTGTGCGCTCTTGGGTACTTGTCTCCCGTAGCGGTCAGTCACGATCTCGCCATGATAATGGGCAGCTATCTCCGGACGGGAGAGGCTTTCCCTGTCATAGCCGACGGTAAGCACCAGCTGATTTGTCGTAAGGCGCTTCTCTACAAGCTTCAGACTGATGGCATCCGCCATTTCCGAAACAACGTTCCTTGCCTGTCCGAAGGTATAGGGCTGTCTCAGAACCTGTCCGCTGCTCATCGAATTGACTTTTGGACGATAGGCCTTTACGTCGGCAATGGTGCAGGGTTCCCATCCCCAGGCATGGTCAATCAGAAGCTCCGCATTTACTCCGAACAGACGGTAGAGCAGTTCCTCGTTCTCCACGGAGCAGCGTGCTATCTTCCCCATCGTGTCTATCCCGTACCCTGCAAGCTTCTCTGCCAAGCCGTGCCCCACACGCCAAAAGTCCGTGATCGGGTGGTGGTTCCATAGTTTTCTGCGGTATGACATCTCGTCCAGCTCGGCAATGCGTACTCCATCCTCGTCGGCAGGCATGTGCTTTGCCACGATGTCCATTGCCACCTTGCTGAGATACATGTTAGTACCGATGCCGGCAGTTGCCGTGATACCCGTTGTCTTCAGCACGTCACGCACTATGGTAATAGCCATCTCGTGAGGTGTCTTCCTGTAGGTATCCAGATAGTTCGTGACATCTATGAATACCTCATCTATGCTGTACACGTGGATGTCCTCGGCTGCAACATACTTCAGGTAAATATGATAGATGAGCTTGCTGTACTCGATGTAGAAAGCCATGCGAGGCACGGCACGTATAAAGTCCAGCTCCAGGTCAGGATGCAGCCTTATCTCCGCATCGTTTGTCGATGTCCCTCTGAAACAATGCCCAGGTAACCGTCTCCGACGCTCGTCATTCACCTCCCTGACGCGTTGCACTACCTCAAACAACCGTGCACGTCCGGGTATGCCGTATGCCTTCAGCGAAGGTGAGACGGCCAGACAGATTGTCTTTTCCGTCCGGCTCTCATCTGCCACCACCAGATTGGTCGTCAGCGGATCAAGTCCTAGTTCCGCACACTCTACACTGGCATAGAATGACTTTAGGTCAATGGCAACGTATGTACGTTGGTTGTTGGTCACAGGATTATATGATTGTTGTTCAGGGAATACGATTGTCGCCCGTGGGGCTATGTAACAGAAATAGGGTGTGCCATGACCAAACGGCACACCCTTGTCTGTAAATAACTCCCTCGTTACTGTGCTGAGAACTGGTCTTTTCCTACACCGCACATCGGGCACACGAAATCTTCGGGTACCTCTTCCCAAGGCGTTCCGGGTTCAATACCTGCTTCGGGAACTCCTACTTCGGGATCATACTCCCATCCGCATACGTCGCATACATACTTTGTCATAGTAGTTTGTGTTTTAGATTGGTTAATAAAATTTGGATAGTAAAAAATGTTTGCTGTTATTTCGTGAGTGCAAAATTACGGAATATAATTATTATATACAAATATCTCTGTGAAAACATAGGCTTGCATCATGCAAGGCTCCTTCTATTTCCTGTCTTTCAGTTTGTTTCGCAAATTACGAATAGCACCCAAGTGTTTTTCCTTAGCTCATACCCCGAATCTCGTTTTTACCAAAATTCTGTCTGAACACTTGGTGTGGGATAAAAGTATCCCCAAAAGTAGTTTTATGATCCGAAAGGGCACTTAATTATATAAAAAGGGGACATTTCACCAAGAAATGTCCCCTTTTTGTTCCCTTGCTGCCATTGCAACAATGTGTATCTTGTTACTTTGTCATGACCCATCCAAGCCTGAGACCTGAGTAGTTGCTCAACAGGGATGAGAGTGTACTACTGCTTTTACTGCTCAAAGTAGTAGCTATGGAGAGAAGCTTGTCTGCTTCGAAAAGCATAAGGAGCTGAGTACCCTGGATGGTTGCAGTACAGGTGACCTGGCCTACACCGAGAGCGCCCGTTATGGTCAGCTTACTATTGCTACTGTCATAGGCGTAAGTGCCGGACATTGTTTTTGAGCCGACGGTGAGGGTGCAGGTATTGTCCTCCTTTAACTCAAGTACGGATTTTCCAGCGGAGAAGCCCAGTTTCTCCAGCTGAGTACCCAGCTTTGACTCAAGGTTGCTGCTAACGACTTGTCCACCAATCTGTGAAAGAATGTTCTCACTTTCAAAAACAACCTTAGGAGCAGTGTATGTCCAAGTACCTACGAGTGACTGTTGCGAAGTAGTATTGCCCAGCAGACTGGTGAGCAAGTTACTGAGTAATCCGCTGCCTGCAGTTTGGAGCGAGCTACCGAGCAGGCTACCCGTAGCTGCAGTTGAGGAGGTTGCAGGAAGTGCTGCGGTTGTACCACAGGATGTAAGTGATAGGCTTGCAACTGCTATAGCAGCGCAATAAATAAGTTTTTTCTTCATGTTAGTATATACATTATTAATTATATAGTATGTTGTTCACTTATCTGTTGTCTTCTTTCCCGCAGATGCAAGGTCGAACAGCCTGACAAAGGCTGTAGGGTGAGGTGTCTCAAACCGCATCAGCTCACCTGTACGGGGATGGTAGAAGTAGAGGCGGAAAGCGTGGAGGGCAAGGCGGTGAAGAGGACATGGCCCATTACCGTATTTGTCGTCTCCAGCCACGGGATGGCCTAAGTCTTTCATGTGGACGCGTATCTGGTTCTTACGTCCTGTCTCAAGTCGCATCTCAGCCAGTGTAAAGCGGCCGTTGGTCACCAGTCGGCGGTAGTGCGTAATGGCTTCCTTACCACCGTTGTCAGTGGAGCTACTATAGGTAATGAAAGCCTTATTGTCTTTCAACCACGAGTGTACGGTGCCACCTTCTTGCTCCATCTCTCCACAGAGGACAGCCACGTAGCGGCGATCATAGACCATGCCGTGCCAGTCCTTTTCAAACATTGCTTGCACTTCACGGCTCTTGGCGTATATCATTAAGCCGCTTGTATCGCGATCCAGACGATGTACCACGTGTGCGGTACATGGGAAGTGTCGGCTACGAAAATACTCGTCAAGGATGGTCTTGACACAGTACTGTCCAGGCGTAGAGGCCATGCTAAGGATGCCTTTCGACTTTTCAATGACGATGATGTCCTTATCCTCATATATAATCTTCACGTACTTGTTTTGCAGTTCCGTACTACGCTTGCGACGGCTAACAAGTACCATCTGCCCAGGCTGGAGTATGAAGTCGTACTGAGTGACCAGCTTCCTGTCCACCATGACGGCATGTCCCCGCAGTAGATCCTTGACTCTGTTACGACTGATACCGCTCATCTCTTTCAAGAGGAAGTCCATCAGCTGCACAGACTCCTTCGCCTGCAGCGTTATGTACTTGCTTCGTACATATTGTTCACCTGTTAGGTTTCTTGACATACTTCTTCCCCTTTCCTTTCCTATTGTTATGGTACCTGTGGCTTCGTTTCTGCTTGCTCTTCGAGTGATATGATGGTGTCTCGCCAAACTCCTCTGGCATCTGTTCCTTGCGTATTTCCTTTTCCAAGAATTGTTCTATCTGACGGAAGTAGTGCATGTCTTTCTCGTTAACGAGCGTTACGGCACGCCCTCCGCGACCTGCACGTGCGGTGCGTCCGATACGATGTACATAATCCTCCTCGTCGCGTGGCACATCAAAATTGATAACAATAGCGATGTCGTCAATATCAATTCCGCGAGCCACAATGTCCGTTGCCACCAGCACATCTATCTTTCCGCTGCGGAAGAGATACATCACTTCGTCGCGCTCGGCCTGCGACAAATCACTGTGCATAGCACGGGCATTGTATCCTGCACGTATAATGCTAATGGCAAGCTCTTTCGTCTTCTTTTTAGAACCGACGAAAATAATGACACGGCGCGGAGGTTCTTGCTCGAAGATACGTTTTACAACCATCAGCTTCTGCGGCTCATAGCATAGATAAGCACTCTGACGAATGTTTTCTGCGGGTTTACTTACCGCGAGCTTCACTTCAACAGGATTGCGTAATATGCTGTGTGCCAAGTTTAAAATATCACCAGGCATTGTTGCGCTAAACATAATAGTCTGCCGCTCTTTTGGCAACGTTTTTGCTATCTGTAGGATGTCGTCGCAGAAACCCATGTCAAGCATACGGTCAGCTTCGTCAAGAATGAAGAACGACACACGGCTGAGGTCGATATTTCCCAAATTTAAATGGCTAATGAGTCGTCCCGGCGTAGCGATAACAACGTCTACACCGCTTTGCATAGCACGTTTTTCCTGCTCGTAGCGAATACCGTCGTTACCGCCATATACGGCCACACTACTCACGTTGTCCAGATAATATGCAAAGCCTTGCATGGCGCTGTCTATCTGTTGTGCAAGTTCGCGGGTAGGGGACATGATGATACAATTGATAGCATTGTGCGGGAAACCGCCGTCAGCCAGCCTGCTAAGCATTGGCAATAGGTAGGCGGCAGTCTTACCCGTTCCTGTCTGTGCAACACCCATGACATCCTTACCATCTAAGATGGGCGGAATAGCATGCTCTTGAATAGGAGTCGTATCAGTGAAATTCATGTCATCAAGTGCATCAAGAACTTTATCGTTAAGGTCTAAATCGTAAAAATCCACTTTAATTATTTATTATGTTGAATACTGTCGTTTGTTAGTTATTGCTTCTTCAAAAGGGAATCCGCGTTTTTATTTCGGTGCTTTATGATATAGATATATAGCAACAA
>JAFLUV010000140.1 GCA_022508635.1 Prevotellaceae bacterium | reverse complement strand
TCCCACCGAAACGGGAGATATGTTTTACCATTCGACCATGATGGCCAAAATTTTCTAATGTCCAACCTATCAATAAAAAGGAAAGGTGTCTGCTCCGACACCTTTCCTTTTGAGTAACCCGCTTGGGGTTCGAACCCAAGACCCCCACATTAAAAGTGTGATGCTCTACCAACTGAGCTAGCGAGTCAACCTAAATGCAAAAGTTCTATTTTGCGGGTGCAAAGGTATAACAATTTATTCAAAGTTCCAAAACCAAAAACTCATTTTTTTGCTTTACCCTTCTTTTTTCTCCTTATCTAAAGCTCGGGAGCATAGAAAGCTGCCACCTCACTGATCAGGACGGGGGCACGGCTGCCAAGTATGGTAAGTCGCAGACGTCGTGCTTGAACTGCGGGGAAACGCAGGATGCGCTTGTAACCTATCGTAGTGGTCTCTTCGCCGGCATCTATGGGATGCCATGCCGATCCGTCGTAATAATCGATACGGAATTCTTCTGCACGCTGTCCCAGCGGGATATATTCCTGTAAGAGGAGACGGTTCAGCTTCGTGCGCTTAGGCAGATTGAGCTCCAGGACTGAGCCCGAATGAAGCACCGTGTAAGTCTCAAAGTCACCGTCCGTCTCCGGTTTTTTCTTGTCAGCCAAGAGGTTTTTGCCAAGCTCTTGCTGAATACGCTGATGGAAGGCAACGGCACGAAGTGAGTCATTGGGATGAATGCGTCCCGTACGGTCAACGGGGAAGTTGAGGAGCATGGTGGCATTGTGCCCGACAGATCGGTAATAAATGTCCACTAACTGATCTACAGTCTTGACCTTCTCATCCTCTGCTTTATGGTAAAACCACCCTGGACGGATGCTGACATCACATTCTGCCGGCACCCAAACATCGCCATCGCGATGGCCGGAGGTGAGTTCCTTCGAGCGATCATAGCCCGGAAAGACCTTATTGCTATGCAGGAATGACCAGTTCGTAGCTCCGGCAAATCCCTTCTCATTACCCACCCAGCGACAGCCAGGACCACCGTCAGAAAAAATGATGACCTGAGGCTGCAAGCGGAAAACCGTCTCGTGGATACGTGGGATGTTATAGTAGGTGCGACTGTCTATCTTCCGTACTTCCTTTGCTCCGCCATACCATCCATCACCGCCATTTGCCCCGTCGAGCCAGATTTCAAAAAGCTCGCCGTAGTTCGTAAGCAGCTCCTCCATTTGCAAGACGTAGTATTCCGGGTAAAGCGGCGTGCCGTAGAATGCCTGATGACGATCCCAAGGCGAAAGGTAGAGCCCGAACTTTAGTCCATATTTGCGGCATGCCTCTGCCAGCTGCCCCACGATATCACCTTTTCCGTCAAGATAAGGTGAGGCACGAATGCTATAGTCGGTGTACTTCGTGGGCCAAAGGCAGAAGCCGTCATGATGCTTCGCCGTGAAAATGACACCCTTCATGCCTGCCTCAACAAAGACACGAGCCCACTGCTCGCAGTCAAGATCCGTGGGGTTGAACTTCTCCGGCGAAATATCACCGTAGCCCCATTCTTGATCAGTAAAAGTATTCAGGCCAAAGTGAACAAAGGCATAGGTCTCCATCTGCTGCCAAGCAACCTGATGGGAAGTGGGTAAGGGAGGACAAGGAACTATTGCCTCATTCTCAGAAAAAATTGGAACACTAACCTGAAGCAAAAGCAGGATGGCTGATAATGTCTTTTTCATATTCTTCATGATTCTTTTTTCTTTAGGATGGTATTTATTTCGTCCGTATCGTGTAGAATAAAGCGGCGATAATAAGAGAGGAGCAGGGTGGTGAGAGGAAGGGCGATAATAAGTCCGATGATGCCCAGCAGACTACCCCAAACGGAAAGGCTGAGCAGAATGATGGCAGGGTTGATACCCATGACATGTCCCATGATGCGAGGAGTGAGTATGACATCCTGTATGAGCTGTACTATGGCAAAGACAGCCAAGGCAAAGAGTAGGATTATCCAAAAACTCTGACCCGTATCGGCGGCCTTGACAAAAGCCAAAATGACTGTCGGGATGAAACCGACTAATTGCAAATAAGGAATCAGGTTGAGCACACCGATGAAGAGACCCAAGCCTATTGCCATCGGGAAGTCGATAATAAGAAAACCTATGCTGAAAAGGATGCCTACCAACAGAGCTATGAGCGACTGCCCACGGAAATAAGCATTCATGCCGTTCTTGACATCCTCCACCACCATGCTCGTGAAGTCACGTTTGCCAGCAGGAAGGAGTTTAATCCATCCTTCGGAAATCTTCTCATAGTCCATCAGGATGAAAAACAGGTAAAGCAAAACGACAAGACTCCCCAGTATGCCAATAGCAAAATTGATGGTGCCGGAAAGGAAATCCCAAGCCTGTAATACAAGGTTCTTTGCCACATCTATCACGCTACTATGCTGTATGACCTTCATCAAAGAATCGTCAGTGGCATAGCTCTGAAGCATGTCTCGCACGTCATGAAAGATATTGGAAGAAGCAAACGTGTCGTGGAAATAGATGGTGATAAGCCCAGCCATACGGATACTCTCTTCGATGATAGGAGGTACAATAAGGTAAGCTGCCAAAACCACTATGGCAAGAACAACAAGTAATGCTGCCGTGATGCTGAGGATGCGATAGCGTAACCGACACTTATTTTCTAAGAAAATGACAAATGGGTAAATCATGTAAGACAGAATCCACGCCACAAAGAAAGGTAGCAACACGCTGGACAGACGGTTGATGAGCCACACGGCTGCCGTTACGCCAAGTGCCGCTATCATCCAACGGGCGACACGGTCGAAAGTAATCTCTTGCTCAAACATAACTTAATTAATGAAGATAAAACATTGAGGTACAGTCCCTAAAATTCTCCACATCCTGGGGGAAGACAGAATCTTGTTATTGCTCAAACCAACGTCTTTCATGATACGCTTTTCATTTTCTTGGTACAAATATACGTATTCCTTTTGAATCACATGTATAGAGATACCTAAAAATGTTAAAAACAGAAAAACTCTAAGCCATAGACGGCGAACTATAAACTTATTTTCGTATCTTTGCATCCGCTATTTTATATATAAAAAGGTATGGGAATACTCTACTTGGTACCTACTCCGGTCGGCAACATGGAGGACATCACGATGCGGGCACTGAAGGTGTTGCGCGAGGCAGACCTCATCCTTGCCGAGGACACGCGCACGAGCAGTAACCTGCTCCGGCACTTTGACATCAGGAATGCCATGCTCTCATACCATAAATTCAATGAGCACCAGACAGTACAGAGTATTGTGGAACGTTTGCTGGCGGGTCAGACCATAGCCGTAGTAAGTGATGCTGGTACGCCGGGCATCAGCGACCCTGGCTTTCTGGTAGCTCGCGAAGCTATTCGCGCTGGCATAGAAGTCATCACCCTACCTGGAGCAACAGCCTTCGTACCGGCGCTGGTAAGCAGTGGCCTGCCGTGCGACCGTTTTTGTTTTGAAGGCTTTCTGCCACAAAAGAAAGGCAGAAAGACACGCATTCAAGCACTTGCAGAAGAGACGCGCACCATGATATTCTACGAATCACCCCATCGCATCGTGAAGACCCTGACACAATTCGTCGAGGTTTTCGGTTCAGAGCGTCAAACGAGCGTCTGCCGTGAAATAAGCAAGATACATGAGGAAAGTATTCGCGGCACACTTGGTGAAGTCCTGCAACACTTCACAGAGACAGAACCACGAGGGGAATTCGTGATAGTTGTTGCCCCTCTCAACACCCCTCTCCAGAAAAAGAAGAAAGAAAAAGACAAACAACCAATAAAAGAATAAACACATTCATACTGCCAATCCTCTGTATGCAGTTCCTCTTTTGAAGGATTAGAGAGAGGATATACTATTATGAAAAAAACACTTATTTTCGTTGCCATTGCCCTCGGACTGAGTGCATGCAACATGACAGGCGAGAAGCAAGATGCCATTCAACAGGAGCGCGATTCTCTGCAACGCATCATCAATGAGAAGAATATAGAGCTGGACGACATCTTGAGTACTTTCAACGAGGTGCAGGAAGGAATCCGCCGCATCAACGAGGCAGAAGGGCGAGTGACAATCGCCGACGGCAACCGCGAAAGTGCAAGCAGCCGCGAGGTGATACGCGATAACATGGAATTCATACAGCAAGCCATGCAGCAAAACCGCGACATGATAGCCCAACTGCAGGAGAAACTCAAGAACAGCAGCATCAAGACTACCAAGATGCAAAAGACTATTGAGAACCTGCAAAGCCAGATTGAAGCACAAAACGCACGTATCCAAGAGCTTGAAGCAAGTCTGGCAGAGAAAGATGCCCTCATCGAAATACAAGACGGAGCCATCGCCGGACTACAAGGTAACGTAGCGTCACTCGCTGAAGAGAACCGTACCAAGACGGAGAAGCTACAGGAGCAGGAAAAAGAACTGAACAGCGCATGGTTCGTCTTCGGCACAAAGTCTGAACTAAAAGAGCAGAAGATACTAACGAAGGGCGACGTGCTCAAGAACGAAGACTTCAACAAAGATTACTTTACGAAGATTGACATTCGATATGACAAAATTCTCAAGTTCTATAGCAAAAACATACAGCTGCTGTCCACACATCCCGCTGGCACCTACCAGCTGAAAAAGGACAACCAAGGACAGTACGAAATACACATCACAGATGCACAGAAGTTCTGGAGCGTCAGCAAATATCTCGTCGTACTGGTTAAATGAGAACTTCCCGAAGCAAGCACTATAATTCGTCGCGCTCGTCGTTACCTTTCGAGGACGGCATGACGAGTGTCAAATTCCACAATGTCATTGATGATACTCCTGAAACAGCAGTATTGGTCGGACTCATCACACCCAACCAGAATGAGCGTAAGACGACGGAGTATCTTGATGAACTGGAGTTCCTGGCAGAGACAGCCGGGGCAAAAACCATCCGCCGCTTTACACAGCGCATGAATGGTCCCAGCAGCGTCACCTATCTGGGCATCGGCAAGTTGCAAGAGATACGTGCCTATATTCAGGCAGAGGAGGATGCAGAACGCGAGGTTTCGATGGTCATTTTCGACGATGAATTGTCCGCCAAGCAGTTACGCAACATTGAGAACGAACTGAAGGTGAAGATTCTGGATCGCACGACACTTATCCTCGACATCTTCGCCATGCGTGCACAGACCGCCAATGCCAAGACGCAAGTCGAACTGGCACAATACCGCTACATGTTGCCTCGGCTGCAACGGCTATGGACGCACCTTGAACGACAAGGCGGCGGTTCCGGTAGCGGTGGCGGAAAAGGCTCCGTAGGACTGAGAGGTCCCGGCGAGACACAGCTTGAGTTAGACCGCCGTATCATCTTGAACCGCATAAGCCTCCTCAAGCAGCGCCTTGCGGAAATTGACAGACAAAAGACGACGCAGCGGGGTAACCGAAACCGCATGATACGCGTGGCACTCGTAGGATACACAAACGTTGGCAAAAGCACCCTGATGAACCTGCTTTCCAAAAGCGAGGTGTTTGCAGAGAACAAGCTCTTCGCTACGCTTGACACAACGGTACGCAAGGTCATTGTCGATAACCTCCCCTTTCTGCTTTGCGATACCGTCGGCTTTATCCGCAAGCTTCCCACCGACCTCGTCGACTCCTTCAAAAGTACGTTGGACGAAGTGCGCGAGGCAGATCTCCTGCTGCACATCGTAGACATCAGCCATCCCGATTTCGAGGATCAGATAACGGTGGTGGACAAAACGCTTGCCGACCTCGGGTGCAGTGAAAAGCCGCAGATGATTGTCTTCAACAAGATAGATGCTTACACATGGGAGGAAAAGGATGCCGACGACCTCACCCCTGCCACGAGCCGCAATGTCTCGCTCCAGGAACTGATACATACCTGGATGTCACGTCTCGGCGGTCAGTGCCTTTTTATCTCGGCACAGGAGCGGACGAACATCGAGACGCTGAAGCAGGTATTATACAATAAGGTAAGGGAGCTACACGTTCAAAAGTATCCCTACAACGATTTCCTGTTCGAACATTACGAGGAAGAGGCCTAAAAACACCTAATTTCAACACACTATGTATTATAGCCCGTTGGCAGAACAAAATGAGAGTATAGGCCTAATATGAT